>NZ_LJOU01000104.1:0-19602 GCF_001672085.1 Anabaena sp. AL93
GATGGCGAAAAGTTCATTTGTGAAAACTGCGGTCATATTGACCATGCTGATACTCAAGCCTCCCGGACAATTTTACGAAGAGCTAATTTAAAATTTGTCAGCAAAGACATTAAAAACCTACCTGCGGACTGCGGGAAAGTTACGCTTGTCAGAGATGATTCTGCCAGTAATGGCAAACAGGATCAGGGCAAGAACCGTACATCTAAGGTAATACCTGAAAAGCGGATATTATTCGAGCAGTTGTCTTGACAATTATTCGATTAAGAATCCCCGCGTCTTTAGACCGGGGAGTGTCAAGCCATTCATCTCACGCTGCCCTATGCCTTAACAAATCATTTACAGAGGAATCAATTCTGGATAATATTCCAATAATTGGTCGCTGGAAAGTTCATCACCTAATTGGGCTGGGGAAAAATGCACTTGGATAGCGCGGAGGTTATGTTTGTAGTGTAGATTAATTAGAGCTTTTAGGGCTGCTTTCAAGGCGGAGATGTTAGCCAAATCGGTTTCTAACTCTGGAATTTCCCCCTCAGCCGCGACTGTAATCATGACAATGATGTTTCGGGTGACGGGAAGTGATAAGGGCTGATTTGAGGAATTCAAATCCAGATTAGCTCCATATCTTTGGGCTGAGTCTGTGAATAGTTCATTGACATAATCTCCTGCTTCCCCTTCATTCCAAAAGACATCACCTTCATTGGCCGCAGAGAACAAATATTCATCATATTGGAGGAAAGTTTGGCATAGTTCCACCAGTTCTTCTCCTAAAACTTCTAGCTCACCGTCAGCATTGATGGCTGTTCTAGCGGCACTATTGAGAACACCTAAGATTGGTGCTACTTCATCTCCCTTTAAATGCAAAAACAACCGACAGACAATATAGCGAGTTCTGCCCATCATGCGATTAAACATTTGTTTTCTCCTGTAATTTCGGTAAATGTTGACAACTGTATATTAACCAATGCAGTAAAATTCTTTGATAAAATCTGCAATCACGGAAAAATCAGGTATGATGTCTACCCTGGTATTGCCAACTTTGAGAGTTGGAGTTGGTAAAGTATCGAGAGAATAAGTAAAAATTAAATTTTCAAAATGACGATGAAAATTGGTATTGTAGGACTGGGACTCATTGGTGGTTGTTTAGGTTTCGATTTACGATCGCAAGGACATTATATTTTAGGTGTCAGCCGTCGTGAATCAACCTGTGAGAAAGCAATTAAACTTGGTAGTGTTGATCAAGCGTCGGTGGACTTGAGCTTGTTGGCATCAGCAGACGTTGTATTTATTTGTACCCCTATAGGACAGATAGTCCCCCAAGTGAAAGAATTAATAACTCATTTACCAAAGACTACTATTATCACTGATGTTGGTTCAGTTAAAACACCCATAGTGGAAACGATTTCTCCTTTATGGGAAAATTTTGTTGGTGGTCATCCCATGGCGGGAAAAACTGATGTCGGGATAGAAGCAGCACAGCGAAATTTGTTTGTCAATCGGCCTTATGTATTAACGCCAGTGGAGACAACACCTGGTGATGCTGTGATAATTGTAGAAGAAATTGTGCGATCGCTCGGTTCTATTATCTACCATTGTCAACCAGAACAACATGACCGGGCTGTGAGTTGGATTTCTCATTTACCTGTAATGGTGAGTGCCTCCTTGATTGCAGCTTGTTTAAGTGAGAAAGATCCAGAAATTGCTACATTAGCCCAAAATTTTGCTAGTTCGGGGTTTCGAGATACAAGTAGGGTTGGGGGAGGAAATCCCGAATTAGGGGTAATGATGGCGCAATATAACCGCCAAGCATTATTACATTCCCTTCATCAATACCGCGAAAATTTAGACGAATTTATTCATATAATTGAGCAGGAAAAATGGGAATTGTTAGAGGAAAAGTTTAAATTCAATCAGCAAGCGCGTCCTGATTTTGTTGGAGTCAGGAATCAGGACGAATGATCGAGAACTTGAAAAAGTGCTTGATTTGAAATATAAATGAGGGCGCAGTCCCTGCGCCCTACGGTTTTATTGCGATTTATACATTAAACCGGAATAATAGTACATCACCTTCTTGGACAATATACTCTTTTCCTTCACTTCTGACTAAGCCTTTTTCTTTGGCTGCACTCATTGAACCATGAGTTACTAAATCATGATAAGCTACAGTTTCTGCCCGAATAAATCCCCGTTCAAAATCAGAGTGAATGACTCCTGCGGCTTGAGGTGCAGACATCCCAGCATTGATTGTCCAAGCGCGGGTTTCTTTCGGTCCACAGGTGAAATAAGTCCGCAAACCTAAAAGAGTGTAAGTTGCCCGAATTAAGGATTTTAACCCACCTTCTTTCACACCTAAAGATTCCAGAAAATCAGCTTTATCTGCTTCTGGTAATTCGACTAATTCCGCTTCTACTTGAGCAGAAACAATGACAACTTGGGCATTTTCAACCGCCGCAACTGCTCGCACTTTTTCGACAAAATCATTACCTATAGCTAAGTCTTCTTCAGAAACATTAGCAGCGTAAATAATGGGTTTATTGGTAAGTAATCCTAAGCCCTTAATAATTTCCGATTCTTCGGTATTTAAACCAACTTGACGAACAGATTTACCCTCATTTAAAGCGACAGCTAATTTTTCCAGAATTTCTATTTCCGATTGTGCATCCTTGCTGGTACGAGCAAGTTTACGAGTTCTTTCAATACGTTTTTCAATTTGGAATAAGTCCGATAAACCAAGTTCTAAATTAATGATTTCAATATCTCGTGCTGGGTCAACAGAACCGGCTACGTGAATGATATCATCGTTTTCAAAACAACGCACAACATGAACGATCGCATCAACTTCCCGAATGTGGGATAAAAATTGATTACCCAGTCCTTCTCCTTGACTTGCACCTTTAACTAAACCGGCAATGTCAACAAATTCAACACGGGCAGGTATAGTTTGCACTGAGGTGGCAATTTTGGCGAGAACGTCTAACCGGTCATCGGGGACTGAGACCATACCAACATTCGGTTCAATGGTGCAAAATGGGAAGTTAGCGGCTTCGGCTTTAGCGTTAGCGACTACAGCGTTAAATAGGGTTGATTTTCCGACGTTGGGAAGTCCGACAATTCCGGCTCTTAGCATTGCAAATTTTAGATTTTGGTTTCAAGTATCAGGATAATTCAAACAGGTAGAGGATGGTTGGATTTAATTCACAAAGAGACTTCCAAATAAAAAAATGTCCCAAAACTGATGCAGAAATTCTCTCTCTGTGTACTCTGTGCCTCTGTGGTTCGTTTCTTAGGATAATTTATTTCTTGGAAGTCTCAAAAAGACTTTCATCCGCAGGTATTTTGGGAATTATCCATAACCCAATGATACCAAAATTTTCAGACAATGACACGCAATTCTATATTAGGGCAAGGCAATACTGAATGTGAGTTGTATATAAATATTTATTAACGGAGAATTAATTAGTCTTTATTAAACCTTAAAAACCATAGATGTCCTAGTATTTATTTAGAAATACATAGTTATAACGTCATATTTAATACAGCTTTCAAGCTTATCAAAGTTTAATATAAGTAGGTGAACACAATAAAACCAATCTGTGTAAAGAAAAGTAAAATCGCCCAAACCCTCTTCACTCTTGCCTCTTGCCTCTTGCCTGTTGCCTTGCCATAACGACGATTTTCAATGCTAACCTACTTAGTATATAAGGTTTTGGTAACAAATGCTTTGTCTAGATGATAGAGATCAGAAAATTAAAGATTAAGCAGTTTATTTTACCTTAGCCCTAAAACGAAAGAAACCATAAGAACCTACTGGTGTTCCCACCCCCGTGGACTGGGGTATTCCCTCTGGTGCTGTTGAACCACCAATTTTCACGACAATTGCACCATTTGTATTAGTTGCAGCACAGGTTGTACTGGGGGTGACACCAGCCGCGAAAAATTCACCTGCATCTGTATCTGTTCCTGCACCTGTTAACCTCAATAAATAAGGTTCGGTCAAAGGTGTGGCCGGTGAAGGTAAATCACCAGTACCAGTAGAATTCCAACCCAAAACAATACCGAAATCTGCTGTCGTCGTTGTTATACCAGAATCTGAAAGAATAGTAGTATCACTATTGAAACCTGTAGGTACAAACTCAAGACCATCTGGCACCAAATCGCAGATCTTCGTATTCACTGCCGGCGCATCACCTCTAGACAGGAAGTAAATGGTATATTCTAAAATATCCCCCGGTTGAACTTTACTACCATTAATTTTCCCCCGTAGATAAATATCACTGTCAGGCCAATTAGTATCAGTGTCTTCCGGCGTTGGCGCTGAGTTATCAAATCCAGTAAAGTCAGTGGTAATACCGTTAAGAGCCGTAATTCGTTTAACCAACAGTAACTTTGCCGGTAGTGGCACAAAAAATAAGGTAGGGTCATCATCACCTTTATTGTCAGAAGCGTTACCCGTTTCTATACCGTCGTTAGCAGTCTGTTGAAAAATATCTCCAGGTACTGTTGCTTTAGTAACGCCAGTAGTAGTTGGTACTGCATCTGTTAAGGTAGTAACAGTAACTGCTGGATTACTAACTGTATTAAAATTAGCTATCGCTTGGTTACTAATCGTAACTCCAGCAGTATTAACTCTAGCTCTAAATTTAATAGTGACTGTATCACCTATACGCAAAGTACCAGTATTAGTCAGATTAACATTGCTAGTGCCATTGTAACTAGAATTAATTACCAAGTCGTTTCCTGTAGTCTTGGAAACAAGAGTCGCCGAGTTAGCTTCATAAGTTAATTGGGCTGGCAGGGTGTCTTTAATCACAAAGCTATTAGCAACCAGGTTACCAGGAGCTAAGTTGGAATAAGTAACAGTGTATTCAACAATATCATCTATTGTCACCGAGTTACTACTATCATTATCTGCTTGAAATGCTACTTGTTTAGTTCCGACAACGTTGAGACCAACAATTACGATTGGAGCAGTATTTTGGCTTGGACCCATGAAATATGTCCAAGTATCTATACCCTTCTTATCACCGTACAAGCGTCCCCATTCATGCCGTCCATCTGTACGAGTATTAACCCCTTTAGTAGCATCACGGGGAGAAGCAGCAACTTGCGTTCCCGTGGAATCTAAATTAACAGTTGTACCAAGTTTAGTTGTATAGTTACTATCGTCGTAGTATATGGTACTGTCGTCTATCATCACCCCATCAGCATCCTTCCCGGTAAAAGCTCCTGGAGGGTTTTCCATGAAGATTCTAATCCCACGTGCATTGCTCTCAACGTCTAACAGGGGAAAGTGATATTCTCCAGCAGTATTGTAAACCTTGGCATTATAGTTTCCCACCGGTAGTGTAACACCAGCTGCATCTTTTACGTCCCAGATCACCGAATAGGTACTGTTATTGATTAATAGAGATCCCGTCAAAACGCGATCATTGTTATCGCCATAAACACCATTTTTGTCAGTATCAATAATGATTTGATACTTACCAATTTGATTGGTAGTAAAACTAAAATTTCCTCCCAGCCCAACCGTAGTAGTGTTAGTGTTTCCAGTACCTGTGAATTTAAAGTTAGTTGGAGCTTGAGGGGGAGTTGCTGTGAGTGGAATCACTAAACCCGTTAATGCCACAGAAGCAGGGGTATTAAAAAAAACTCTGTGGGTAATATCTGTAGTTGTATCTGCAACTGTTGGTGGTTGAACTACCACACCACTAGGAATAGTAAAGTTCAGCGCTTCAGTGGTGGCTGTAATAGAATGGTAATTAGTGATATTATTACTATTGCCTTTGTCAATAAATCCTCGACTGTTGCCAAAAAAGATAAAATTCCCAGGGTCCATCGCTTCTAGCTCAACTCGATAGCGATACCCATCTTTAGTTTGCACAAAAAGTTTGGAATAGATTCCGAGATCATTAGGATTGGAACCGCCGGAATTACCTCCCATATTCAGGGAGAGATAGTTGGTAAATACCCGCCCCGGTTGAACAACACCATTGCTGGTGACAGTAATATCCCAAGCTGCTACTGTACCATATTGAGTTGCATCTGTGGGAAATGCGGCATTATACGTAAGAATAGGAGGATTAGCCGTTGAATTTGACGACGGACCATGAAACTCAACTTCATAAACACCAGTTTGTGTGGCTACTATTTGACAAGGAGTGTAACCACCAGCAGCAGGGAGAGGACCAGCGGTCTCTTTAGCGTAAGTATCAATAAAGCCAAAACCAGTAGATAGAACATTGCAAGCACCATTTTGAGTTCCATTGGGACTTCTATAGACAATATCTTGTGTACCACCACCATAACTTGTAGGCACACTAGAGCCAAGGTTGATGACTTCCCCTTGTTGCACGTAAACTTTTAGGAGTGTTGTTCGGGGAATACCAGCAAGGCTGACACCGGATAACCATTCGGTGTAAGGTCTGTATCCGAAATTCTTAACTAAGTCTTTACTACCTTCAGCGCTTACAGGTTGTAGGCTTTGTCCCCATATACAGATAATAAAAGCCAGGCTAGTAATTAATTTCTTTGAATAGTTTCTGGGAGGGCGTTTTATTTTATTTAACATAAGTTTTGTTGTTCGTTGTCCGTTGTTCATGACCACTGACCAATAACCACTTTTATTCCAATTGCAAATCTTCTTCTTGGACAATTACTTCCATACCGCGAATATCTTGGAAAATAAATTCTGCACGACGGTTACGAGCATGATCTAATTTTCCGTTTCCGGGTGTTAATAGTTGACGTTTACCAAAAGAACGAATTGTCATTCTTTCTGGGGCTATTCCTTGACGAATTAGATAGTTTCTCGCAGATTTAGCTCGGTTTGCTCCCAATCGCATATTATATTTATCATTAGCACGATAATCTGTATATCCATAAATTTCTACAACAATTGACGGATTATCACGTAATACCTGGGCAATTTTATTTAAAACTCTCGCACTGGCAGGACTAATATTATATTTGTCTAGGGCAAAATGGACGTTTTTAGGAACTTTAAGTTTAGTAGGTGTGGGTGGTTTTTCTGGTGGTTTTTCTGGTGGTTTTTCGGTTACTGGTGTGAGACATTGGAGGCTAGAAGTTGCTAACTGATTTAAGGGGTCGGGAACTGGGGGTGATTGTGAATTAATAGCACGAATTGAGGCCGGATAGGTAGGCTCAGATGTTCCATATTGGGGTAAAGTTGCGATCGCACTAATGCGATCTCCTGGTTGTAAATTAGCCAAATTCATGGTAAACTTACCTTGAGTATCAGCTTTGCTACTAGCCAAAAATTTATTTAAACCGCCATAACCATCTTTTCCACCGACTAAATAAACATCAACTTGAGAATTTGGTTCAGCCATACCATCAATTCCCACGGTAGAACTCAAACCTGAGAAAAATTCCTTACTCAAAAATTGCGGACTATTAATAGCAGCATTAGCCGTATCTAAACGACGGTTAGATGAATTGCGGGGTGGGTTTGGACCATCTCCATTTTCCCAGTTTTGCACGTCAACATTATGAAAGGCATTGAGGTCAATACTCAACCCTTCCAAATTCCAAAACTGATTATTGAGAATAATATTTCTATCACTTTGAGGATAGGAAGCAATGACAATTCCTGCGCCGGCTTGATGACTAATTTGATTATCATATATTTGATGATCATTGCCCATGAGATAAATAGCGGCTCTTCTAAATCTGCGAGCATTGGCTTTAATTTGATTCTGGAAAATGCGAATAGAACCTTCAGATTTAAATAAAAATATCCCACTACCATCATTACCACAAATCAGATTTCCACTAATTTCCGATTTATCAATAATGCCATCTAAACGAACTGCGTCGGGCATTCCGGCTATCCCATTAGCGATAATAATATTTTCAATAGTTTTCAGTCCTTGGGCGCGAATCCCTGTAATAACTGCACTACCATCATGATAGGAAATCCGATTACGACGAATCATTGTATCCACACTATTAAATACATATACCCCAAAAGCAGAAGTCATAACTGGCATTTTTGCTTCTGGAGTAATTCCCAACCAGTTATCTTCAATTACCACATTTTGAGGTGGGGGATTATTTTCAGTTTCGGCAATATTGCCTACATAAGATTTTAATTTAAATGTAAGAGGTAAAATGAAAGAATGGGCAATAAAAATATCTGCGGGAGGAGTGCTTTCGGTATCGCGGTGATAGGAGTTAAAACCATAAATACTCAAGCCGCGAATTGTCACATTATCCGCAGTAATAGTCAAGCCTCGAAATACTTCTGCGTCACTAGCAGCGGTAATACTTACTACTGGTTGAGGAATCTTAATTTCCGTCGTCGGTGATTTTTCTCTATTGTATCCTGGCTGGGTTGTACCATCAATAATTAAACCAGGAGTAGCCAGCGGTGGTAAGACTTCTTGCAAATAAATTGTAGTTTGTGCTGGTGGTAAATTAAAGCTAATTTGTGAATATTGACTAGGGGTAATTTGAGCCTTTTCAATATTACTTAACTGCTCTATTTTTAAACTACCATTGACGAGAGAAATGGCTTCTCGCAAGGTTAAAACATCATCGGCTATAATAGCACCATCTTGATTACCATTGACTACTATTTTCAGTCCCTTATCTGAAGTTTGGGCTAAAGCTGTCAGTGGTAGCAAGATTAATAACAATGTCGAAAAATTCAACAATTTAGATAATTTTTGCCGTCTTAATTTGTTGTGGTTTTTTGTCAGTTGTTCTTTGTCAGTTGTTAAATGACCACTGACCACTGACCAGATAAATTTTAATTTTAATAGTTTCATATTCCTGTATTCCCTGCTTTATTTGCTTTAATCGCAGATTCCTGTTGTGGTTTTGGCGCAACCTTTTGTTGTCCGAAACCTTCAAATAGTTCATTAAGTTTCAGGGTTAAACCTAAATATGCACCACCAGCGGAACGAGTTCCTGAAAAGTCTCGGTCGTCAACTTTACCAAAGGCATAACCAGCAGCCAGACGTAAATTAGGATTAAGATAATAGCCAGTTTCTAAAACAAAACCCGTCTCTGTATAATTGCCTTGAGTAATTAACCTAGTTTCCCCCACCAGATCCATACTATACCCTAAACGATAGGTAGCCCGGAGTTGAGATAAATTTACTGAACTGGTCCCTACTAAATCACTAGCTAAATAGGACGTACTATTGCGTAAAGCATATTTGCTATAAAATTCCCATTGCCAATTAGGAGCATAAATACCCTCTATAGCGAAAGTATGATCTTCCGAACCTGTGCCACTTCCTATTAGGATTGTGTCAGGAATAGTGGCGGGATTTTGACGGTATTCATAGCGAAATAGGGCATTAAATTTATCACTATTAATATCACGATAAGCTAAACCCATTTTGACATTAATGGTATCTCCTAAACTCAAGGTTTGATTAGCAGAACTAGCTTGTTGGTAACGGGCCAAGGCTGTGAGTGAGGGGGAAATTTTACCAGTGATACTACCGGAAATTACTGTATTTGTGCCGCCAGCAGAATTGCGATATTCATATTTAGTGCTGGCTTGAAAATTAGGATTATCTGTATATTCTAAACCCACGCTGTAGCTATCACCACTATTAAAACTAATCGCCGAACCTGCTTGACCAAAGGCAAAGGGTTGAGAAAATTGTTGACCAGTGGTATTCTTGCTAAAGAAGCTGCCAAATACGTGTTCGTAAGCCACACTTAATTTTAAGCCCGGTGCAATAGTTAAGCGATTTTTTAGACCAACTGCACCCTGTGTAGTCCTTTCATTAGCACTACCAATAATGGAATATCGTCCGGTTAAGGAGGTATCTTGACCGAGTTTTTGTTCACCATTGACATTTAAACCGGTGACAGAATTACCGTTAGATTGACCACTATTAAACAGTTGATGAGTTAAACTAACGTTGACACCGGGAATGGCTGCCCAATTGAGGCCAAAGGTGGTACGAGCGGGGTAAACGCTGTCCTGTTGCTTTGAGAGACTCAGTTCATTTTGGGCTTGGAATGTAAGACTTTTAGCAATGGGGACAGTTAAACGCGATCGCAATTGTTGAGAACTGCTACTAGGCGCACCAACAGACATCCTATCTTCACGCTGGCGATAAATCCAATCTACATCCAAATTAGTCTGACCAAACCGTTGTTGCACACCCGCATTAATGGTCGTCAGAGAGTTATCAACGGGAGTTCCGGGCGTGGCTTGGGTTTGAGGACTAAATAGCTCTTCAAAGGTATTCCGGGCTACAGGAGCAATACCAAAGTTATCTTCATGGTCATATTGCCACCGCAAATTTGTACTTGTCGTTATTCTACCTGTCATTTGCACGCCATAACGAGTTTGCCCAGGAACAAAACTAGTTGTAGCATTATTAGCAAATCCTGTATCTACAGAAGAGTAATAACTGCGTCCTTTCAAACTGGAGAAAAGTTGCCCTGCCACTTCTAAGCGATAAGCTTGGCCACGTACCTTACCCAATACTTCCGAAGTATTGCGGGAATGGGCATATTCAGCAGTGATTTTACCCGCATTAGGTAAAGAAATTTGGGTATCTGCACCATAGACTTGAAAATCCCGGAGTCCCTGATTTTCTTGTAGGAAAGTTGTTCCTAACCAACTTTGTTGTTGAGAATCTCCACTTAAGTTATATTGCAGACGACCTGCATAAATATCACCATCGGAATTTTTCGCATCATATTCATAGCTAACTATAATTTTGCGGACTAATATCTGTCCATACTCATCCACAGAAGTTCTCAGAATCGGCTGTTTAAACAACACAGTCCCACGATCATAATCAAAATCGTAGTCTGTTCCCCGCTCAAGTTTTTGCCGTTTAACCACTGTCCCCGGACGATTGAGTTCTTCTAATTCTAAATATACGTTTTCACTACCTCCCACCAATATGCGTCGGGAGAGAAAATAATAACCACTAGTTCCGTCAGGAGCAATAGTATCCCGTTGGAAGCCTTTCACATATTGACTATAAAAACCTGTAACAGCCAGGTTTCCTAAATTATAATTAGTTTTAAACCCGTTTAATTGACGACTGGTAGATGTAAACTGCTGTGATGGTCGTGCTAACTCCTCCGTATTATAGTCACCCCACATCAAATAATCCGGGTTAGCCCCAGGAACTTTTGAGGATCTCTCTAAGCGGGCAAATACACTACTAATAGAAGGAGTAACAATCTCAGACCTAGAACTATCACCATAAGCAGGATAATTTTGATTACTAGAAGAGCCAGACGCAAATAAATTAGTATTACAGTCGCAATCTTCATTCAAACTGCGAGAACTATTGTATGCACCAGTAAACAACCAATCTCCAATAGCACCAGTGGCAAATATGGCCGAATTAAATCCGACTTCTGTGCCATTATTCTTATCAGTTGGCAGAAAATCACGATATCGGCTGTAATAATCTGTACCTTTTGCCCCCAGTCGTAGATCTACTACCCCAGTTAGCAAACTCGGACGTAGTGCAGTTTCAAACTGTAGCTGGGTAAAGCCTTCTAGCCCAGTGGTTGTAGCACTAATTCGCACTGTTTGTGCCTTAGTATCCGAAAGTAAGGTAGCTACAAATATCCCTTCTTTCGCTTCTATCTGAAATCCTGGTTGGTCTGGTTTGAAGTCTGCACCAAGAAACTTTCCGGCTGTGGGTGTTAATGTAATAACAGCATCCTGCTCGGAACGATTACCACCTTTATCTAACAGTTGTCCCTGAATTACCGCAGTAGAACGTCCGTCAGCTGGAATCCGACTAGCTTGACTTTCTAATTTTAATTCCGTTGCTGAACCTTTAATAGAAACCTGGACTATTTCTGGTGGCTCTACTCTTCCCACTAACTGAGCAGAAATGGTATTTTTACCTTCTTTGAAACCCACACCATACCATGTTTGCGTTACTAAATTGGTACTAGGACTTGTTTCTGTCCGTCCAATTAAGGAGGAATCAACTAACTCCCCATTAACTCGTAATTCTATCTGACTACCAATACTAAACTGGACAATGACGGAAGTAGCAGGACTACTTAAAACCTCATCAGCACTAGGAGTGAGAATTTTCACAACTTTGGTTGTTTGGGAAACTTCTGTAGTTGTGGTATTTGGATTTAAAGACGCTGGGACAGGAGCATTTTCTGTAGTTGCGGTAGTAGTTGGATTTAAAGACGCTGGGACAGGAGTATTTTCTGTAGTTGTGGTAGTAGTTGGATTTAAAGACGCTGGGACAGGAGCATTTTCTGTAGTTGTGGTATTTGGATTTAAAGACGCTGGAACAGGAGCATTTTCTGTAGTTGCGGTAGTAGTTGGATTTAAAGACGCTGGGACAGGAGCATTTTCTGTAGTTGTGGTATTTGGATTTAAAGACGCTGGAACAGGAGCATTTTCTGTAGTTGCGGTAGTAGTTGGATTTAAAGACGCTGGAACAGGAGCATTTTCTGTAGTTGCGGTAGTTGGATTTAAAGACGCTGGAACAGGAGCATTTTCTGTAGTTGCGGTAGTTGGATTTAAAGACGCTGGAACAGGAGCATTTTCTGTAGTTGTGGTAGTTGGATTTAAAGACGCTGGAACAGGAGCATCTATAGCCTTTTTGTCCGTTGGATTTGTAAAATTTAGAGAACCAGCAACAGGAATATTTTCCGCTTTTTCTGCTGCTGTATTTATAGGTAATTGAGTTAAAGGAACAGGAGAAACCTCGGCCTTGACTAAATCATGAGATGCCGCAACGCTAAAGGCTACCGCCACAGTCCTAATTAATATGTTGATGAAACTAGGATGGTAATCTAGCTTAGGTTTCATCTTGTTTTCCCCTCCTCCTGGAATGTAGGAGTAACCGCAAAATTCATTCTTACCATGCTACCAGGCGCTATTCGCACCAAGCGAGATTGGCTATTACGTTCCCTGAATTTTCGATTAGGAGCTAAAGTATATCCCGGTAAACTGCTCAAGTCTAATACCCCTGTATGCGCTCCTGGTAAGACATTCACCAAAGAAAACAAACCATTAGGATCTGTGATCAGACGATTGCCATTTTCCAGATAAATCACCGCATTGGGGATTCCCGATTCTCCTGGTTGTTGTTCTCCATCAAAGTTTTTATCAACAAATACCCGCCCGATGATTGTCCCACAATCACTGGTAATTCCACCACGAACTTTCAAATAGTGTATAGCTGGTCCATCTTTCACCGTTAAATTATTATCACTGCGAGTTGAACTAGCGATCGCACTATTTTTTCCTGTCCCCCGTTGAGCATCATTGGTCAGTTGCACAGCATAGGCTATATTGATACTTTTATCAACAGCAACAGTCGTATTTATACTAAAACTGACAGTATTGCCATTGTAACTAGTGATAATATCCAGCTTTTTACCATCTAGCTCGGCGCGGACTGAATTAGGCAAAAACCTGAACCCCACAGGTAAAGTATCCTTAACTACTAAATTATCTAGTGGTATTTCCTTGGATGTATTTTTTACTGATACACGATAAATTGCCGTATCTCCTGGTTCTGCTGTAGCCCGATCTCCAGTCTTTGTGATCCGTATTTGATTTGATTGACACAACCTCGACTTAAAGTTAAACGCTAACAACTGAGTTGCCGCATCAGTCACCAAAACCTGTTGATCTGTAATCGTCGTGCTGTTATCAAGACCAATCGGTTTACCATCCAAGGAGGTCGCCCGATACGCAACAATATTATTTGTATTACTTAATATCTCCAGTTTAATCAGTTGCTCCGCATAGATGGAATTAGTCGGTGGATTAACTACAAGAATATAGGTTTTGCCAATGTCAAGTTGACCCTTAGTAGGATCAAGTAAGAAGTTATACACACCCTTGTATTGTATAGGCTCATTGCCAATAAAATAAGGGTTGACATTTTTGGTGTTTGGTGATAGACCTGCTGGTACACCATTCTTAGGCACATCTGGAACTTCCGTCGTTGTCAAAGAGACTAATTCTCCTAACTCTGTACCAGTCGGACCGCCCAGGGGTTCATAAATACCCACCGAAAACCCCGTATAGTCAGGTAACAGCGCCCCTCCACAGCCATAAATCCGTCCGAGAGGGTCAGTCAAAGAATTATCCGCCGGGACAACACTAGAACTGCCAGTATGGGTTACAGAGTTACCAGTTACAGGATCTGAATAACTGTAACTATAACTAGCTTGATTGTAAAAATTAGCTCTTTTTCCACTTACTCGTCTTTGTGCAACTGCTACAGGTACACTAGCCTGTAATATACCTCCTAACAAAAGACCAATAGTTAGCTTTCTCCGCCAACCACCTTGAGCAGTTAAATAATTTTTGATTAGCCAATAAATATTCACGGATAAAATTCATCTCTTTTGACTTAAAATTCATCTTTATCTCAGTATTTTTGTGGATGCGTAGGATGGGATACCCGACGTAGTGGTAGTTGTTTTAATCTGAAGAGGATAATTGACTATCCTTTTTAAGCAAGTATTAAAGAATCCGAGTGTCTTTAGACCGCAGATTGTCAAAATCCCCCAGATCATTAGCGAACTTGAGTTTTATAAGTCGCTGTCACAGTCGCCTTACCCACCACAGATGGAACTAGAATCCGAATATGAGTGTAAGCACTTGCTGGTGCAGGTTCAGTTACTTTTTTCCCGTTGCGAGTTACCTGAATGGTGGGGTTTTCCACAAATGTGAGTTGATTATCAATGCTGTAAGTAATTTTGGCATCTTTAGCAGAAACCTTTGTTGAATCCAACACATACACCATTTCTTTAGGAATGAGTTGATTAAGAGTCACATTTTTAATGGGTTTATCACCCTTGTTACTTGCCGTCGAAGTATATTGCAATAGATCCCCTGGTTTAACTGAGTCCTTACTCTGTACAGGTTCCCAGGTTTTAACTTGCTTACCTTGTTGATCTTGAGCAATAACTCGTTTTTTGGCTGTCAATCGTAATTCCAGTTGAGGCTTCTGATTATTACTTTGAGCAACCGCACTGGTAGACTCCCATATAGGTGCTATTTCTGGAACCTGATTGATAAAAGGTACGGTAACAACCAGAGCAAATGCACTTAAACTAGCTATAGAAAACCGTCTCATTTTTATACTTCCTATTAAGTAGGTTGGCGTTGAAAATTGTCGTTATGGCAAGGCAAAAGGCAAGAGGCAAGAGGCAAGAGTGAAGAGGGTTTGGGCGATTTTACGTTTCTTTACACAGTTTGGTTTTATTGTGTTCACCTACTTAACTCAATATCAGTCATCAACAAGGGAATAGGTTGGGTTGCACTGTCGCGCAACCCGACGCTCATAATCGAATCACCCCACCCTAACCCTCCCCTTGTGAAGGGGAGGGAACTGGATTTTCCGGTTTCCCCTATTTCCAAGGGGGGATTAAGGAGGGTAATTTAACTTGTGTTTACACGATTTTCCGGTTTCCCCTATTTCCAAGGGGGGATTAAGGAGGGTAATTTAACTTGTGTTATAGCTTTTCACCCTTATTCCTCAAATCACCCCACCCTAACCCTCCCCTTGTGAAGGGGAGGGAACTGGATTTTCTTGTTTCCCCCATTTCCAAGGGGGGATTAAGGAGGGTGAAAATGTGATAAAAATCACGGGATACAACTTTTAAAACATCCTCTAATAGCTGATACTTTTAAGAGGATGTTTGAAAAGTTTTGAATGTATAGACTGACCCCTCTCCAAACCTCTCCCCTGCAAGGGGAGAGGCTTTAAAACTCCCATTCCCTTGCAGGGAAGGGGGGTTAGGTTTTTGGAGATTACGGGTTTGATATAATACTTTTCAAACAACCTCTAACCTTCTGACCATGCTTTGCAAGAGTCAAGAGGCAAGAGGCAAGAGGGTTTAGGCGATTTTACTTTTCTTTACACAGATTGGTTTTATTGTGTTCACCTACTTAGTTCACCTTCCGTTGGAAAGTAAACCGTCCTGATCCTTGTGGATTTATAATTTGGTTCACAGTGTTAACATACTTGGTAACATCTGTCGCTGCTGTTGTACCACTTTGGTTAACAGAGGGGAAGAATTGAATTGTGCCACTGTTAGAGTCGGAAGCCTGTGGATTGGTAACATTACTGGTATCAATGATAGTGTCGTCATCATTATCTAGTGCCCAGTTGTTTTTACCATCAGTAGGAATAGTGTTAGGAAGAGTCTCGCTGAGAGCGCCATCCTCAGTAATCACAATATTTCCAGCTTTCAAAGTCACGTTACCAACACCAGCTTGAAGATCAGAAATATTCTTGTAGCGGATTTGGTACTCAATAATGTTGCCAGGAAGTGGTGTTCTAGGTACGTCAGTAACGGTACTATTCGGGTCAATGTCCACACCAGCATTCACATATTTTGGTGTGCTTTCAAAGTTATCTTGACCAGTTCCTACTGCTTGATCACTAGTTCCCTGTAAAATCCGTGAGAATTTGACCAGTTGCAAGAAGCCAGTATATACCCTATCAATCGTAACGTTTTTTGCACCACCAAGAGTAGCTGTGATAGGTACTGGATAGCCCCATTCTGTATCGCCTGTATAATCAGGCAAGGTATCTGTTGACAGCTTCGTACCTGCTGGCAGATTTACTTCCACACCATAGCCAACACTAGCGCCAACGGCAACGTTAGGAATGCTAACTTGTGTCCCACCAGTTGCTATAGTAAATAATCCAGTACCTTGAGCATAGGTATAGACAGCAGAAAGACCATTATAGGTAATAGTTACTGTTGTCCCAGTTGGTAAATCCAGCTTATTTGCTAGTGCAGTTGGTTCTAATGTGACATTGCCAGCAGTGGTACCATTATTTTGGACTGTATTACTGAAAGCAACCGCTTGTGGGTCAATTTTAGAACCAGGACTTGTCCCCGCAGGAATAAAGGAAGACTTGTTAGTGAAGTCAGTTGCAGTTGTTCCGTCTGGACCAATAGCACTGGGAGCATTTAAAGGTCCATTGAGTACAGAAGCAGCTGTTATTGCAGTAATTACGAAAACGTTGTCTTCACCACCATTCCCAACACCAGTGTTGTCGTTACTAGCGTCAACTCCTTGGGTGGTTAGGTTAGCAATACCATCGCTGATACCATCAGTTACAGCGGCTACATCTGTAGGTAGAATACCATCAGTGGTTGCCACTCCTGGTTTCATATTACCTAAAACACCATTGTAGTTACTGGGATTTTGGTCACCTGATTCGTCATACACTGGTAGTCCACCGGGCGTTTGACCGACTACCTGAGCAATGTTACTAATCGTAAGGGGTGATGTTGCGGTTGTTGCTACGCCTAGCTTGATAGAGAAGCCACTAACAGTGGTACCGAAGGGAATATAATCAGCAGCAACAACAGTCTCTTTAACGAAACCGACTCTTGTTACGGTTGTAAGATCGGCTGGAGCATTTGTAGTCCACGCAACAGCAGCATCAGTTGGCTTAACTCCAGGATCTACTACAACGGTAGAATAAACGGCTTTCCAGTCAGTATTTGGGGCGGTAGGTGCTTCTGCTAATACCGTATCAGTAGGAATTACGTCGGAAACTAAAATGTAATTGCCGGGAGCATTGTTCTTAAGACCGGTAACCGTCATTGAATAACCTGCAAGTGGGTTTGGTGTGATTCCTAGTCCAGTTACGTCATTACTTTCAACTCGTAAACTCAAGCCGTAAGTAATTTCATCGCCAATGATAGAATTGAGTGAACCCTTATCATCATAAGCCGTGCGAGTTTTCAGCAAGGTAGCTAAAGCTAGGTTCTTTGTCAATGAACCAATTACACTCTGCTGTTTCGCACTGGCTTCCCGTGTGCCGTTAATTGGTGCACCAGCTATTTCATTAACAATAGTGTTAGGATCAGCGTTATCTACGGTGTAAACGTCACCACCGTTGTTAACACGGAGTACGTTTTGAGCGTTACCAGGTGTATCACCAAGCTGCACGGTAATAATGTCACCAGTATTAGCACCAGCCTGGACTTTAACTGGGACTTGAACTAAGATTGTTCCACCAACTGGGATTGAGTCTGTGATAACTTGACTACTAGTTATCGGTCCGTAATTCTTGCCACCGTCGGTACTATATTTTAAGTTTCCATCAACAACACCAGGTCCAGTGGTTGTGGCTAGGTTAGGTATGCGGAATGTGGTGGGGTCGTTACCAACGTTCTTGATGGTGAATGTGTAGGTAAGGGTATCACCAACTTTAATTGCATTTTCTGGGGTGCTATCTGTTGGTACACCAGTGTTTGTTACCGTGATACCTGCTACTTCTGCCACCGTTACGGTAACGGTGTTAGATGTAGCATTAATAGTTGTTCCAGGTTTGTTAGGATCTTCGTAGGTCGCTGTTGCTGTGTTACTAATGACTTGTCCAGCTTTTGTTCCGTCAGCAAGCGCAGGAGCAACGAATGGGAAGAAGCCGTTAGCGATAAAGGCTGTCGCTATTAAAGAACGGAATAATTGAGATTTTCTACGAGTTGAAGACTTTCGAGTAGATTGCATGTTGATACCTCTCTGGGCTAAGTTGAATAAACTATAGGTTTAATAAGACCGTAGTAATATTGGGGGTTTTTTATCCTCAATAAAGACTAATTGGCAGAAGTTTGCAAGGTCAAGGCTAAGAGGTTGTTTGAAAAGTATTATATGAAACCCATAATCTCCAAAAACCTAACCCCCCAGCCTCCCTTCCCTACGTTAGCGCAGCGTGCCGAAGGCTGGGAAGGGGGGTTTCAAAGCCTCTCCCCGCTTAGGGGAGAGGTTTGGAGAGGGGTTTATTGATACATTAAAAACTTTTCAAACATCCTCTAATACTTGCTCGGTACATGACTATCGTTGACTAACCTTACAGATTTTTTTGTTTTTACCCTGAATACGGTCTAATTGATTTGTATTTACCTGTTATCCCACTATAAATCATCTTTAGTTACTTTTTGTAGAGTGACTGATGCTTGAAATGACAACATATTACTTTTTTACAAATAGAACGTTTTAAGTATCAATATTATTTCTGGTAAAAGAAAATGAACTTTTAGGGGTAAAAGCACTGTTAGTATTATCACTTATTACCTAAATAAAGGTATAAATAAATTAATTTAAGTATCTCATTTATCAGTATATTTGCAATGTATTTGATAAAATATGTAAATATATAGTGTAAATAAATACAACCACTAATTCTTGCTTAGTTTTTTAATAATAAGATAATAATGTAATATATTTATCTCACAAATAAATTAATGGAGAGAAATTAAATATGCAATCACTGCATTAGGATTTACGCTTTTTACATAAATTTACAAAATCTTTATAAAATGTACTGCTAGAAAATTCACCGAAGGGACTTCCAAGAAATAAATTGTCCCAAAAAAAATAATGATAATCATTATGAAAAGAGAGAAAATAAAAAATTATCCCAATAAATGAACAAAAGAACCACAGAGGCACAGAGAACACAGAGAGAGAAGAAATAAGTAGGTGAACACAATAAAACCGAACTGTGTAAAGAAACGTAAAATCGCCTAAACCCTCTTCACTCTTGCCTCTTGCCTCTTGCCTCTTGCCTTTTGCCTTGCCTCTTGCCTCTTGCCTCTTGCCTCTTGCCTCTTGCCTCTTGCCTCTTG
>NZ_LJOU01000001.1:0-133848 GCF_001672085.1 Anabaena sp. AL93
AGCGGGAAGGTCATTTAGTTACCCGTGATGATGTCGCTGTTTTAAGTCCATACATGACTAGTCATATTAAGCGATTCGGCGATTATTTGATTGACTTGAATGCAATACCACAGTCATTAGATGAGATTAGTAATTTTAACTTGATTTAACTGAGTTCTATTTATTTCCACCAGAAAAGATATAGTTACCAGCTTCAACGATAAAATCCCGAAACTATATCTTAAGTCCAACTACAAAGCAAGTATATTTACAAATCTTTGCATCGTGTCCCATTTTGCGCGTATCCCGGCTAGACCCCAGTTATGGCTAACGCCACACTAACGCGAATAACCCTGGCAAAGCAACAGGCTATTTTGATCAAATTTGGAAAATATCCATGATAAAATTAAAGAACTGTTTAATAATTAGTGAAACAAAGGAGAATACCATGAACACCTCCATAGAACTTCCTAGCGGTAAAATCCTCAACATCACCCGATTTATTGCCCTAATTCCCAATAACAATAATATTGATAGTGATTATCAACTCATTTTAGAAGGATATCCTCATCCCATCAATTTAGAATCATCAGATGCTCAAAATCTGAAAATAATTTTGCAATCAAAACTAGATCAAAATACCCCAGTTAGCACCCATAAATCAACATGGAATCAACAAGAACAACTTCAAAAAAATCAAAAGGCAATGGCAATTTTAGCACAACAAATACAGGAATATCAAAATATTTCTGATGAAGAATCTAGGGAAAGAGAAGAAATCTTTGAAAACCTCAAAAAAAGAATGGATGCTGAAAGACCACAAGGACAAAAATTATATTCAGAAGTATGATAGTATTTATTGACTCTAGTGTATTGGGAATTATTGCCAATCCTAATAAAATCGGTGAACCAAATAAATGTAGAGAATGGCTTTACAAATTGCTTTCACAAGGTGTGTATATCTGCTCCTCTGAAATTTGTGATTTTGAGATTAGAAGAAATCTAATTCTAGAATATCAGAAAAAACCTCACTTAAATAGTATTCAGAATTTAGATAAACTCCAAGAAATAATCTCGTTTTTACCTATAGACTGGGAATTATTAAAAGAAGCATCTACACTTTGGGCTTCTGCTCGTAGTCAAGGAATACCAACAGCAGATCATAAAAGTTTGGATATTGATATTATTATCTGTAGTCATTGGCCCACCAGAAAACTTTTGAATTTCGTCAAATTGATATGGAATTACTAATTTTCCATTCTGATTGATAAATCCCCATTTGCCATTGAGTTTGATAGCTGCCAAACCTTCTGAAAAAGAACTTGATAGCATATCATCCTCATCACGATACTTGTCTGTGAGTTTTTTATCTAGAAATCCTGGCAAGATATTCTCGGACAAATCAGTTGAAGATTTATTGTGATCATCACGCTTGCTATCATTTGACTCATCAGCAATATTATTCTGTAAGGTAATACTTGTGTTCCCTTTAAGGTTGACAAAGCCCCATTTGTTTTTGACTATTACAGGTGCAAATCCTTCAGAAAATTTTCCTACTTTATCAAACTGAGGTTCAATAACCAACTGTGCAGCCTGGTTGACATATCCATATCCCTTACCGCTAAAATTGATGGGGTATAAGTTTTCAGTCTTGGTTTCATATCCCTTTTGCAACATACTCATGGGATATAGGTTTTCAGTTTTTGATATGTGGATAATGGGAAAAGCGATCGCACCTACCAATGCCAGCAATAATAAAATCAGCAGCCAAGACCTTTTCTGAAACACCATTAGTATATGTTCTCCTCAGCATTGGTAGATGTAACAACCAAATTTATCTACTATCCAGTAATATACAATACATTACTCAAACAAACATCCTGTAAATCCTGATTCTGACAATTATTAAAAAAAATAAACGCACCTTGCCAAAAAAGCCAAAGTGCGATATGTATTTAGTCCGCGAAGGCGGACTTTGTTTGTGTAGCCGCGTTCGCGAAGCGTGCCGGAGGCATCTTTCTAATCGCCAGGTCTATGAATTAAACATCAATCTCACTCAATTCACGAGTGATATGATCAAAAGGCTCATCCACAAAAGCAGTATTAGCAATACCAGCAGCCGCTACTTGTTCCTTAACAATACCCTTCATTATCTGGATACCCTGAACAGTTGAACCAATGGGTACACCCAAGGAATTGTAAGTTTCTCTGAGTCCTTGTAATACACGCTCATCCAGAACATTCATATTACCAGCCACTAGCGCATAGGTAGCATAGCGCAGGTAATAGTCCATGTCTCGCAAACAAGCGGCAAAGCGACGGGTTGTATAAGCATTGCCACCAGGACGAATCAATTCTGGTAGTTCTTCAAATAACTTTGCCCCAGCTTGTCTCACAATTGCGGCTGCATTGGAATTAATCGCGGCTGCGGCTTGGACTCTAGCTGTTCCACTATCAAAGTAGGATTTGAGAGTATCAATGGCATTCCGGTCAAAATAACGTCCGGTTACGTCATAATTCTTAATTAAAGTTGTAACGGCATCACGCATTCTTTTTTCTCCCAATCATTAGCTATCTATGATTTGATATTAATTTGGTTGCCATGAAGCACCAACAAGATTCTGTGCCAATTCACATAAAATAGACACTGGCACAAAAACTATCCATCTGCTATCTAAGGATTTTATGCCAAAGTTGACCCCTGATCATGAATTTTCTAGTTTTGTACAGATTAAGAAAGAAAGGTTAACATAACCTGTAATCCAGGCAATCTGTAACAAACACGACAAAATCAGGTCAAGTTAACTATTTACGATATTCCAGGTAGTGTATGACAACTTGGGTTAGCGTAACAAGGTGAGGATGCTTGGGCAGACTCTGGGTTTATATTAGGTAATTGGCTACATCAGGAGTAAAGTAAAAATGACAACCCCAAAAGAAATCTTGAAGAAGATTCAAGACGAAAAAATTCAGATGATTGATCTGAAATTCATTGATACACTGGGAACTTGGCAACATTTGACCATGTACCAAGACCAGATTGATGAAAGTTCATTCTCTGACGGTGTACCTTTCGACGGTTCTAGTATTCGGGGTTGGAAAGGTATCGAAGAATCTGACATGACCATGGTGCTTGATCCTAACACCGCTTGGATTGACCCATTCATGAAAGAGCCAACTCTCAGTATCATTTGTAGTATTAAAGAACCACGTACTGGCCAATGGTACAACCGTTGTCCTCGCGTTATTGCCCAAAAAGCGATAGATTATCTAGCTTCCACCGGACTTGGTGACACAGCTTTCTTTGGTCCTGAAGCTGAATTTTTCATTTTTGATGATGTCCGTTACGACCAAACCGCCAACTCCGGTTACTACTATGTAGATTCTGTAGAAGGTCGTTGGAACACTGGTAGAGACGAAAAACCTAACCTGGGTTACAAAACCCGCGTCAAAGAAGGTTATTTCCCAGTTCCTCCCACTGACAGCTTTCAAGATATGCGGACAGAAATGCTGCTAACCATGAAAGATTGTGGCGTACCCATTGAAAAGCAACACCATGAAGTTGCAACAGGTGGTCAGTGCGAACTTGGGTTCAAATTTGGTAAGTTGATTGAAGCCGCTGATTGGTTGATGACTTACAAGTATGTGATCAAAAACGTTGCTAGAAAGTATGGCAAAACCGTCACCTTCATGCCAAAACCCATTTTTGGCGATAACGGTTCTGGTATGCACTGTCACCAATCTATCTGGAAAAATGGTCAGCCCCTATTTGCAGGTGACAAGTACGCTGGTATGAGCGAAATGGGACTTTACTACATTGGTGGTATTCTCAAACACGCTCCAGCATTGTTGGCAATCACCAACCCCACTACCAATTCTTACAAACGCCTTGTACCTGGTTATGAAGCACCTGTAAACTTGGCTTATTCCCAAGGTAATCGTTCTGCTTCTGTGCGGATTCCTCTTTCTGGAGACAACCCCAAAGCCAAGCGTTTAGAATTCCGTTGTCCAGACGCTACTTCTAACCCTTACTTGGCTTTTGCGGCTATGCTTTGTGCTGGGATTGATGGTATCAAAAACAAAATTCATCCTGGTGAACCCTTAGATAAAAATATCTATGAACTTTCACCAGAAGAATTGTCTAAGATTCCTTCTACTCCTGGTTCTTTAGAATTGGCTTTGGAAGCTTTGGAAAATGATCATGCTTTCTTGACTGAAACTGGCGTTTTCTCTGAAGATTTCATTCAAAACTGGATTGATTACAAGGTTGCTAACGAAGTTAAGCAAATGCAATTGCGTCCACATCCTTATGAGTTCTTCTTGTATTACGATTGCTAATTACAACAATTACTAACGTACAACTAGTGAATTTTTTAGCCACCCTCTGGGGTGGCTTTCTTTTTCACTTAACTCATAGTCGCTTGGCTACGTCCATAAAGCGTTTGGGTAGCGGGGTCCATTTTGCCTTGAATGGGATTCCAGTAGTGAGATATTTCTTCATGCAAACCAAGTTCTTGTGCAGCACGCATTAACATGGATTGTTGACGATTCTTAGCTTGCTGATGTTGACGTACCATTAGTTGACGGGCTTTTTCTTGAATAGACATAACACTACCTCCCTGTATTTATTTACTAAGGAATAATTTACTATTCCCTGCAATCTGATGATAACACAAAAATCTGTAGCGTAAACTACAGAATCTTAACAGAATCTTAACAGAATCTTAAATGAATAGGATTGATATGATTATATCTCCTCTATCCTGCTTGCATTTTCGATGAGAACATAAAATTCTGTAGCGTAAACTACAAAATGATATTTTTGTTATAAAACTTCATGAAATTGGTCAGTTGTCAGTTGCAAAAGAATATTTCTCTCCCCTACTCCCCCTACTCCCCTACTCCCCTACTCCCCCTACTCCCCTACTCCCCTACTCCCCCTACTCCCCCTACTCCCCTACTCCCCCTACTCCCCTACTCCTCCACTATGGATAAATCAAAATCTTATAAGTTTCCGCCGTGGGGGCGATCGCTTGGTCTACGGCTTGTGATAAATTTTGGAGGGGATAGCGATCGCTAATTAAGGCTTTCACATCAATGCGGCGATTAAATACGATGTCCGCAGATAGGCTTTGCAGGCGGTAGGATGAGCTATAACTCCCCATTAAGTCTATTTCCCGACGGTAGAGAGTATTGGGGTTAATGGGGATTGTCAACTCGTCTGGGAACTCCGCAAAGAAGAGAATTTTTCCACCTTTGCGAGTGCAGTCTAAAGCTTGGAAAAATGCTTTGTCACTGGGAACAGCTAACAAGGTGACATCAACACCCATTCCCCCAGTTAAAGCTTGAATTTTGGTAGATAAATCAGCGTCACGGGCATCAAAAGCCGCTTCTGCGCCTACTTCTAGAGCTTTTTCAATTCTAGATGGCAAGAGGTCAGTAGCGATCGCTTTCGCTCCAAAATACTTCACCAACATCATAAACATTAACCCAATGGGACCTGCACCAGTTACTAATACAGTTTGTCCAGGTGCAATTTCAGCTTTTTTCACCGCTTTTAAACAGCAATTAGTGGGTTCAACAAAACTCGCCTCTTCAAAACTGATATCATCAGGGATGGGAATTAAGCCACCATTTTCGACAATGTGGGCTGGAACTTTCACATACTCCGCAAAACCGCCACCACTGGCGTTAAAACCTGCGGTAGTCGAGATATTTTTATAAACATCGCACATGGAAAAATTATCATTTAAGCAATAGGCGCAACGCATACATGGTATATGGTGCATCACCGCTACCCGTTGTCCTACTTGCCACCCTTTTACCTGTGAACCAACAGCCGCAATAGTTCCAGCGGTTTCATGTCCAAATATGCGGGGCGGTTCATACAAAGGATAACGAATCTTTTTAATATCTGACTGACACAAACCCACAACCCTCACCTGTACTAGCACTTCATCTGCGTCTAGGGTAGGAACTGGGACTTCTTCGTAGGATAATTGATTTACGCCTCTAAATACTTGTGCTTTCACGTTGGTTTTCCACTATTCAACGTTACTAGATTTAACATTTTGTGGGTGAGGTTAAGTTATGGAGTTTTATCTTTCTGTCTTTTAGCTTTTTCTAATTGTGTTTCTAAGCTTTGTTCAAAAATTTGGAATGCTTCAACATCTGCTGATGAAAGATATCCCCCGATTTCGCCATTTTCAAGTCTGAGAATCTCATCACGATTGTCTTTAGCAGTAATTGTTAAAATTTCCCCTTTTTGCCAAAGACTATATCGCTTACCTTCATAGTACCGCCCACCATCTGGTGCTACTTTACCTAGTTTATCTAATGTTTTTTTGGCACTTTGCACAATTTCGTCACCATAGAATTGGCAGCGAATAGTACGAGTAAATTTTGGTACTCTATTCTTTCTATTTAAATTAGTTGTTTCTAACTTGTCAATAATCTCAGGAACACTTTTTGGATCTTTAAGCTCATTAGACTGTTCCCAAATAATTTTAATCATTGTTCCTGGATTTTGCTCATCAAGGTACACCAGAAAATCATCGGCGTGCCAAGCTTCAATACCCCAAGGAGCTAAAGCTTCTGTGGGAAAACCATCCATGTCAACAGTAACGATGACTTCTGCCTTAGCAACTATAGCAGCAGCAATAACATGACGATCCCTTGGATTGTTGGTCATTGCTGCTATTAACTGTGAAGGTACTTCCACCATCGCATCAGGAAAGTTTGTCTTGATTTGTTCTTGAAAGTATGCTGCTTGAGCATCAGTTTTCATTCTTCCATTTTTTATTAGGTTGCGAGTAGCACCATCCAGAATTTCTTGTGAAAGATGAAGTTCGTATAATTCTGCCTCAGCAGCACGCATCAAAGTATCACACAAAGGCATAGGGTAGATGACACAGGAATCTAAAATTACAGAGAGTACCATTTTACTGATCTAATTCGCTACTCTCATCATCATAGAACCCTTCAGCTTCCAAAAACTGAGTAAATTGCTTAATTCCTTCCCTACGCTTAGTATCTCGTTCTTCCTTATATTTCATCAAATCATCAAAACGGACACGGCGATGTGTTCCTACCCTAATACAAGGAATTTCACCTTGATCTAATAACTTAATCAGGTAAGGACGGGAAACTTTAAGAAGGTCTGCTGCTTCTTGTGTTGTCAATTTTTGCTCTTGGGGGACTATAGAAATGGCCTTACCTAAAGCCATTGCATGAACAGCTTGAAGTAATATCTTATACACTGAGTCGGGAATAATAATTTCTTGACCGTCTGCTGCTACTAATTTTGGTTGAGAAGGTTGAGCTTTGAGTAAATTTTCCAGGTGTTTGATTGATAACTGTTCCTCTACTACATGAAAATGAGACTTAATTGCCTCTACAGGCTGGTTTTGGACAGGCATGATATTCTTCATAAGACCTCGCGGTAAGTGGGAAACTCAGCCACTTTAGTGCTGAGAGGAAAGCGATTCGTGCGGTTTTAACCGCTTTGAATCTTTTTTCATTACCGCCTTGGAGTTGGGAAATTCGGGGTACTTTTGTGATGTACTTTCAACGGGACAATTACCGATTCAAATTTCTCAACTCTGTACGCATAATGTTTTGCTCCAAAGAGCCTCCCATTTCTGGGGTGATGTTAGCTTCGACCAGTTATAAGAGCTTGTTAGGCTTGTAACACTGTTCCAGTGACCTTAGAACTGTTTAATCACAAGCGACAGGGCAGGGAACTAGCTTCGCATTCCGGGGTGTCGTGACTCAAATAACGGCTACCCTTCGACTATGCTCAGGGTGGTCTGGTCAGTACAGCTTGTTTGATTTCTCTTGCAGGCTCAGTCCCTTTAGGGCTGGGTTACTGACAATGGTTAGATTTGTGATATATTATCGTATTTAGATAATATCTTTTATTTTCACTAAACGCAATATCCGAAACGATAATCAGGGTAAGTGGTTTTTATCTGTATAACTGCTATCTAACTAAAGATATGAGAATTTTGTTAATCACCTGTAATAGAATAGATATTAGATTTTGTCACCTCTGAATAATTACAAACAAAATGTCAATAAAATATTTTTAATTTTTATCACAATTTTACATATCTGTAAATAAAAATACAGATTAATAAATGATTTTTATGGGAGAATATACATAAGAAACAATTGTTTTTACTTAAAAAATAAATGTAATTTTTAATCAAAATACACAGAGAACATAATAATGGCAAAATGCCTTTATCTTCAATTTCAGATAAACTATAATTGAGAAAATTGGCAGTAATAGATATTTTCAGCTTTTCCATATTTAAGAAAAGTAACTTTTGTATTTCCAGGTTAAATATAATTACTAATTGCCATAGTCAAATCTAGGTTTATCTATATATTTTATCATGCAGATGCACCATATAGATCATGATCTGCTGTCTAAATCCCGATTGTTCAAATCCTCAAAATCCAGATCATCATCAACTTTGTCAAACTTGTCACACTCCGTTAGTGCCACTTTTGAGAAATCGGTTTCGTGTCCTCCGTGTTCTTTCTGATGAAGGCGGATTTGGCAGAACTTATATATCCGAAGATATTGATAAATTAAATGAATTATGTGTAGTTAAACAACTAGCACCAAAATTTCAAGGTACTTGGTCACAAAAAAAAGCAACTCAACTATTTTCCGAAGAAGCCAGACGACTGCAAGAATTAGGAGAACATCCCCAAATTCCCACACTTATAGCTTATTTTCAGCAAGATAATTGTCTGTATTTAGTACAACAATTTATTGATGGTCAAAATTTATTTAATGAATTGAAATCTCGAAGAATTTATAAAGATTGGGATATTCAATCTATTTTATTAGATTTATTACCAATTATCAAATTTGTGCATCAACATGGAGTAATTCATCGTGATATTAAACCAGAAAATATTATTCGCCGAAAAACTGATGGGAGATTAACACTCATTGATTTTGGTTCTTCCAAACAATTAACCGCACAGGTACAGCGAAAAAATGGTACTTCTATCGGTTCACATGGTTATTCTCCCATCGAACAAATTAGAGATGGAAAAGCCTATCCCGCAAGTGATTTATTTAGTTTAGGCGCTACTTGTTTTCATCTATTAACAGGAATTTCTCCTTTTCAATTATGGATGGAATATGGTTATGCTTGGGTAGAAAATTGGCAGCAGTATTTACGCTTTCCTTTGAGTTCAGACTTATCAGAAATTATAGATAAATTGCTTCAAAAAGAAATAGATAGTCGTTATCAATCTGCTGATGAAGTAATTAGAGATTTGATGAAAAAACATAATCATATTCTGCCAGCAGCGAAGCATAAAATCATAAAATCACCTAGAAAAAATTCTCAACCACACTCATCAAAATATACTTGGGTTAGAAATTTAATTTTCATTTTTGGGATAGTTGTCTCTTTCGCATTAGTAGAATCCGGTTATCGAGAATTTCGCAAATTAAAAACTAACTTTTCATTTAGTTGGAGTCAACCTCGCAATAGTCCACCCACATTTGCAACATCAGAAAAAAATTTGTCTTTAGTCAATACTTTCTCTGGACATAAAAGCAAAGTTTTGTCAGTAGTTATGAGTCCAAATGACAAATTAATTATCAGTGCTGGGGATTGCGAAAAAAGTAATAACAGTCTATGTCATAATATTAAATTATGGGATATCATTACAGGTAAAGAAATTGCTAGTCTTCAGGGACATTCCCAAAATGTCAATGCAGTAGCTATCACTCCTAATGGTAAAGCTTTAGTTAGTGCTAGTGATGATAAAACTATTAAGATTTGGAATTTACAAACAAATCAATTAATTCACACCTTAAAGAGTCATACAGATGCGATTCATAGTTTAGCTATTAGTAGTAATGGTAAAATTCTAGTTAGTGCTAGTGATGATAAAACTATCAAAGTTTGGAATTTAATCACAGGTAAGCTAATTCGCACTTTAATTGGTCATAAATATTGGGTGCGTTCTGTAGATATTAGTCCTGACGGTGTTACCTTAGCAAGTGGTAGTTTTGATAAAACGATTAAATTATGGAATCTTAATCAAGAAGCACCAATTCTGAATTTAGCTACCAGTTCACAAACAGTTATAGCTGTGGCTTTTAGTCCTAATGGTAAAATTTTAGCAAGTTCCAGCCGCGATAGCGTAAGCGCTGACCGAAGGTATCGCACAATTAAATTATGGAATCTGCAAACCCTCAAAGAAATTCGGACTCTCATGGTAGAAGATAATAGTGTTAATACTATTGCTTTTAGTCCTGATGGTAAAATTTTAGCAAGTGCTGGACGAAATATTTCTGAAGAACAAATCTATCACACCATTAAACTCTGGAACGTAGCTACAGGAGAGGAAATACTAACATTGACGGGACATAGTAATGCTGTCACCTCCCTTGCTTTTAGTGCTGACGGGAAGTTTCTAGTTAGTGGTGGTGAAGATAATTTAATTAAAATTTGGCAGATTCCAGTCAATGATGACAAAAATTTTCCCCGTCGAGTTTTGGTACTTGATAAAAATAAATTTCGGTAGGTTGTGAGATTACGGATTATAACTCTACAACGTCCCCGATTCTAGTTGATCTAAATATATGAAATCAGGAGACTTAACTCCAGCTTCTTGTCTAATTTTCACGAGTTTGGGAGATTCAAAAAACCGTTTTGCATCTTCTATTGATGTCCATGATGAAAAATGCACTATTTTATTGGGATTACTTTCGTACTTTAAAACCTGATATGCTATTTCTCCAGCTTCCTTGCGGATATCGGTAGCATCATCGAAAACCTTTTTCCATGCTTCATAGTCTTCAACTTCATGGATAATCAATACATATTTCATAATTTTGTTTAATTGGTAGTGTTTATTGATTAGCTGAATAAAAGCTTTGAAAAGCGTAGTCAAATTTTACAATAACCGTCTGGGAATTAATTTTTAGTCTAATAGCAAAAGCCGGTTTAAGCCGACTGGAGGACTTTTATTTTTATTCAAGAAACTTCTGAAGCTCATCCCTATTAGACCACTTCACTACATTAGATACAAGATTTAACAAAGTGATATTATTTTCATTCCACAAATCTGTACTATCATCAATTAATGAAATAAAGTTATAGTTACTTTCCTTTAAATCACTAATCTCAGACCAAGTAGTAAAAACTTTATCTACTCTCATTCTCGCCGTTCGACGAAGAGGTGTACTAAGTGTATTAATTAAAGTATTACCATTAGGACGATAGACACAAAAATCTACAGTCCTATCAGTTCCAGACATTCCTCTAAATTTTTTGTTTCTTTCAACATTTAAGTTCTTCTTATTTAAAAACTCTGTTACTTCTTCAGTAATAGGCTCAAAAGTTGGTACTTTTAGTTTCGTATTAGTATCAGCAACTCTAATTATTGCTTGAGATAAACGAAGAACTGCATCAGCTAAATTATCATCTTTTTTTAAACGAGTAATTAGCATCCCATTAAATTGTTCAATTCCATGAGTGATAACTATATCTTTAATAATTATTTCTTGGTTTTTTGATAGGCTATAAGCAGCAGTTTGTAAATAAAGCCAACCAAAAGTTTCACCTAAGTCGGTTAATACATAGGATTCTTCTTTCTCTTTTAAAAATAAATCTATTACACTACCATCAGGAAGAATAAAAGGAGTAGATATTTGCACAAATTCATTTACAGGTGAGCAAGCAAATAGCCCTCCAATAGTTTGATTAATTTTTTCACAAATATTGAGTGTCATAAATCTAATGCTAATACTTGTGGTCTTTGCATGATCCCATTATGTGTTATTTTCGATTCCAAACAAAACTGCTCCCAGACTCCTATTGGATCATTGGCTAAAGCAGTAATATCATCTGGAACATAAGCTTTTCTATCTCCAATAAATCTATCATTAAAATAGTCATTAACCCAACGATGCTTATGCTTTCTACCTATTTTTACACGATCAGGATTCTCATGGTCTTCACCTAAATCTAGACCGTATATTCTATTACCGAAATCAAGATGAATAATTGCGTAACTAAGCTTATTGGCAAAAGAGTTATACCAACCCTTAATAATAAGTGGATAAGACTCATCTGATACGATTTTAACGCGAAATTCAAAAGCAGGAGGGTTTCTTTTATTTTTATCCCATATAATGTCACCCTCAACAAATTTATTAGGATCTAATATAAGGGTTTCAAATTTTTCTTGACTTAACATTAATTAACAAATTTGTTTTTTCCATAATAAATGAAAATATCATACTTAGAAGCGATAATCATCAATTTTTTATATTTTTCACTAAAGACAGGATGAATCTATCCACTCATTAACATTTATTCAAATATGAAATCCTCTGATAACTCTTCATCAAGATCAACTTCCATACCTTCAGTAAGCAATGAAGCACGACGATACAATTATTTCAGCATCACTTTTAATAGCTGCTGCTAAAACATGGCGATCATCTGCATCTGGAAGTTCTAATTCATCAATTAATTGTTCATATTCTGTTACTAAACAATCTCGAACATTTTGATTCATTAAATTTTTGGTTCTTTCTAACTGTTTATAAGTCAGATCAGGACGATTTTTTAAAACATTATTTATCCATTCTTCATGAATTTTATCAGTCCATTTTGCCTGAAATAAATCAGTTAAAGCTAACCACATCAAAAAATCCCTGAGTGGTGCAGGATATAAAACACAAGCATCATAAACAACTATCAAACCACTTGCTTGCATTTAATATCCCATATTTAATTCTTGAGCTTGATTTGCTAATTCTGCTAAAGTTTCTCTACGTTTAGCATCAATTATATTTTTATACTCTATCAAATCTTGATAGAATATTCTGCGACGATTTTCGACTTTATGACAAGGAATTTCATCAGAGTCTAATAATTGAATCACATAAGGATGAGAAACATTGAGAATTTTAGCCGCTTCTTGTGTGGTTACTTGATCAGCAGTAGCAAGATTTGCCTTTCTATTTCTAGCTATAAAATCTAAAAAGGCTTTAACAATAGAATTATCTTTCATATCTTTCATAATTGGGTTAAATATTTTATTCATCCCTAGTGTTTCTCCCTTTTTGTGATAAACAACTATGTACTTACTGGAACGATTTACACCTGTACGAGAAGAATTTGCATTGTTGCGAAGCTTCACTTTCATTACTTGCAATGATTTATATACCCATTCTCAATAGTACCAGATTTTTCTAAAAAAGTCACCTACAAAATTATTTATTCTTCAATTAATTTGTATAGCGTCTTAAAGAAAAAAGGAATATGATTTTCAACAATACAATCTTGTTTTGAATAAAATTTACCAATTTCCAAAGATAATTGTTCTCTAAATTTATATGGTGAATGCGGCCAATTATCATCTGGTAAAATTTGCTTCCAATATTCTTTAGATTTAACCAGCATTAATAACGCATTTATTAATTTATTTTTATAATCTAAACTTTGATTATTTTCATACTCTTCTTCCCAAAAATATTGAAATTTATCTATTTCCATATCATCAAAATTAGAAAGGTGACTAATTCTCTTAATTACTCTTGACCAATGAATTTGTAAATCTGCATCATTAGTCATATCATTAACCATATCTAAATAAATATTTTCTAAATTAACAGGAGTTTCTTTATATAAAGGAGAAATAATATATTGGTTATCAAAAACTTCCTGAATATCAGGTTTTAAAAAGTAAGCTTCCTTATGAATTAAACCAGTAACCCATATACGATGATGGTTTAGAAGCGTTTCATTAATCTTTGTTTCATTATAAATGCTATAGAAAATATCATCCGTATTTTTAAACTTGTAATCTTCTTTTATATCTGCAAATTGAATATCTAAATCTACAATCGCAAAAAGTTTATCAGGATTTAAAAATGATTGGCGGCTATCAGCATTATGTAAATCTAAAATTCCAAAGAATGTATTTAAAACATCATTTCTATCTCCACAATTAAAAAAAATTGGTCTATATTCCTTCCACCATGTTGGTACACAAGCATTATAAAAATTAGCATCTGGCATTTGTTCCATTTGCTTATATAATTGCGGTGAGCGTCTACCTTCTACTTTTGGGGGAATAAGACCTTCGCAGAGAATGACAATTTTATTTCTAATTCTGCTATCTCGAATAATCTTTAAACAATGTTCTTTTAGTTCCTGCTCATTAAAACTCATATTCTTAATTAGGTTGATTATTTAATTTTTCTTGCTTGTAATTTTGGATCTAATTCCTTAACATGAGCAGGTGTAACTGCATTACATAATTCATAGGAATGAGTTGCGAGAATATATTGATTAGTCGCACCCCATTCTTCTAAATCTCTAACTATTTGATATTGCCAATCTGGGTGAAAAGATATTTCTAATTCATCCATTAATACAATAGCATCTTCTATTTTATTATGTTTTAACCACATATATATACATAATCTTTTTAATTCTCCATGACTTAAATCTTCTGGATAAAGTTCTGTTTCATCACCATCAATTTTAAAATTAATTCCAGATAAATCAGGTTGTACATTAATTTTCTTGTTACTTAAAAGATTATTGAGTTCATCTAATAGTTTTACATAATTATTACCATAATTTCCTCTTTGTTTTACAGCTTGTGCAAAATCATCATTTCGTGCTTTTTTAAAGACTTCAATCAGAATATCTATTGATAGAAAGTCATAAGTAAAAAATCCAGGTAATTTAGAATTAGCTGTTTTAATTTGTTGATAATAGTTAGTTTGATTGTTTGCTTGAGTTTTAAATAGTGACTTTCTGTTATCTGGTTGTAGAAATAAAAATATTTGTGAAATATGAGCAGTTAGAAATATTTTATTTGATAATTCAATTACAAACTTACTTACATCATGTATATCATCTATTCCATCTACTTGACAAACTAATCTCTCTATAAAATTTTCGGCGGACTGAAAATTATAAATAAAGAATAAACTAATATATTTTTCTAATTTTTCTTCATAAAAACTAGTTAATTTAACTTGTTCGTCATCTTGATTTAACGAATTAACAATATAAGATTCACTATGTAGATCATCTTGATTTAACAAATTAACAATATAAGATTCACTACAAATAAAAAAATCAAGTGTTACAGTTTTATTACCATCCCAAATATCAATGATAGCTAATTTTCTTTTACCAGATTCATCATTAACATGAAAACCATCTAGTAAATTTTGTATAAACTCCACTCTATCAGGATTATGAGAACAGTGTAACAAAACAAAAATCAACTGTAACAATGTACTTTTACCCCCTCCATTTTGACTACCAAGGGGAAAAATGCGCGGAGTAAATTCCTTCTCAAAATTAATATCTACATTTTTCAAAGCCCGAAAATCAGGTACTTGGATTCTTTGTATGTTCATAAATAAATATAGTGTTTTAACTTTACAAGTAGACCATGCCCATTATACTCCCTTTCCAGTGCAATATTACTTATTTTCTTCCTCTAACATACCTATAAGATACAAGGTTGGGTTGACGGAAGGAAACCAAACATCAACTAACAATAATAAATGTGTTGGTTTGCATTTAACCTAACCTACAAATTACTAATTGCTACATACAAGATAGTTGAAAATATTGTATCATATATGTATCGTCTATATAGTTTATTTAGTCATGAACGTCTTCGATATCTACTCAAAACGGCAAAAAAAACTTATGGGAGATGTCCCTGATGTGTATCAGTATGATAATATTCCTGGGACTCTCCGTGTACAGATTGTTCATATTATAAAGGATCTTATTGGTGTTTATGAGACAAATAAAAGTGAACAAGTTTTTCTGGATATTCACAATATAATATGTCGTGAACATGGCATATTAAGTTTGGGTTCAGATATCTCATTCATGTTCAATGTGCGAAATAATATGCTATATACTAAAAGAGTATTGAATTTTATAATAGAAGCGGAAGAAATAGAACAGGTTCTTGATAGCGTTGAATTAACCTTTAAATTTTTTGAAAAATTATATAACAAAGGTGATACAATAAAAAATATATCAAATACAATTGATCAATTAATCAAGGAATTGAACTTTAGATTTAGGGAACATGGAATAGGCTATCAGTATGAGTCAGGTGAAATTATAAGAGTTGATTCTCAGATTATCCATACTGAAGCAGTCAAGCCAGTTTTACAATTATTAAGTGATACTCGATTTCAGGGAGCAAATGAGGAATTTTTGAAAGCCCATGAACATTATAGACATGGGAATTACAAAGAATGTCTCAACGAATGTCTCAAAGCTTTTGAAAGCACCATGAAGATAATTTGTAATAATCAAGGCTGGAATTTTGAACCTACTACAGATACAGCCAAAACACTTATTAAAATTTGCTTTCAAAATCATCTAATTCCAATTTATTTAGAAGATCAATTTTCATCACTCAGGCAAGGTCTTGTAGGTGGTATTCCTACTATAAGAAATAAACAAGCAGCACATGGACAAGGTTCTCAACCTGTTAATGTTCCACAATATTTTGCAGCTTACCAGCTTCATCTAACAGCAAGTACAATTTTATTTTTGATAGAAGCTGAAAAATCCCTTCCTTAAATACTAAAAACACATATTTTGTAGGTTGGGTTGACGCAAGGAAACCCAACATTAATCAACAATAATACATAAGTTGGGTTGCATTTCATTTAACCCAACCTACAAACTCAATTTAACATAACATTAAGATGATATACCCAATGTATTAGTAAGTTAAATTTAACTCTAGTTGCTTCTCTGGAATATCTTGTAATATTTGAGAATTTAACTTGTTAACATCTTCAGTCTTTTTCGTCGCATCACGAATAATTTTTTGTATAGTCTTAACTGATAAGTTACTTGCATTTTTACTATTAAAAAATACATGAGAGTCTAAATTTGAATTATTCTTCATTAATTGAATTTCTTGCCATATTGATGATGAAATAACCTTGCCAAATACAGCTATTTGTCCAGTAACTTCGTCAGTCATGAAATCACACCATTTAAGTTTGTGTAATTCATTAAACTCTAAACCTACTGAATTTTTAAGTTCGCATATTAGATAATTACGCCGTTTTGTATCTAATTGATAACCACTGTTAGATTTAATAATGATAGGTTCATTAGTGGCATTTTTGTCTTCTGTTTGGGTAACTGCAATATCACCTATTTCTGTTACTTCTACTGAAGTATTAACAGGAAATATTAGATGACTCACATTTGCTATTTCATGGTCTTGACTGGAGATAGAATCTTCTTGAACTGCAACTGAATATAAAAACTTAAATATGTCTCTGTAGGTTTGCTTACCAACTCCTTCAATTTTACCTAAATCTCTAAATCTTTTTATTGGTAAAGATTCTAATATTTTCCTTGATATATCATTTTTTATACCTAATTTATCAGCCCAGAAAGTATTTTGTTTATTGTTCAATAATTCAGTCATCACACCTTCAATTCCAGTTGCTTCTGATTCACGGTCAAGACATATATATATATCTATATTAAGGTTTTGAAGATAATTCTCCATTATGGTTTGAACATCTCTCCAATTCAATCCTCCTTTATCGCAGCCTAGTTTTGGAAAAGCAATTGATTGAATACATCCTCGTTCATAATTTTTGGCAAAATAATCTAAACCTTGTTCTATCCATTCAATTTTTGAAGGATATTTCCAATGATTTTTTGTGGGAAAATTCATTATCCAAGGATTACCATAAGACCGATATAAATATGGTTTACCAATTTTGACAGACTTGCTTTTGCATCTTTCTACATAATCTTGAAACATTTCTGGAAAACGCAATTGACATTCTAGTGCTAATCCTGCTCCCATAACACCTACGCAATTGACTGTATTGACTATAGTTTGTGCGCCAACATTAAACACAGTAGTATCAGTGTATTTTAACATACATATCCTCAGAAAAAATATAGATTTCGATTTATCTCCACTACAATATTAACATCTATTGAAAGTGAGTCAATAATAGCTCTAACTTGTTCGACTTGATTTGGTAAACAACAAAATATCTTCAAAATCTTGTTAATATAAACTTTAGGATATACCAGAATTTCAGCACATTTTATTCTTTTACCATCAGGAATATCATTCCAATATCCTGCATTAATTATATCCCAATGTAGATTATCTAGTAAAGATACACCTCGATAGAATTTAGTATCAAGAGAAGCAGCATTACCATCGGAAAATATTGTTGTTGACTGAAAAAGTAAACAAGGATCTACACCAAGAAAAACTATTTGGTTTTGTATTTCTCTTCTCACATAAAGCATGGGATTTCTTGGAGAAAAATAAAAAGGTACATAATTATGTAATTCTATATCATTAATTATACGATTACTTCTGAGATACTGTACAGTTGGATCAGATATATCTGTTACCAGACCTAACTTATGAGCCTCATTATGTGATAATAGTCCATATTGTAATATGGAAGGTAGATTGCTAATAGCGGTCATATGATAAAGGTACTTGATATTATATTTTTCAAGATATTGATATGGGAAATTGCTATTCATGTTTTTCTATCTATAGTTTAAGTTGTAGGTTGGGTGGAGGTGCGAAACTCAACACCACCCATCAGTATGTTACCATAAATGTTGGGTTGCATTTTATTTAACCCAACCTACAAAAAACCTAACCCAAAACGAAATTCACCAACTTACCAGGAACAACGATCGCCTTTTTAACTTCTTTACCTTCAAGATAACGTTGTCCAACCTCCGACTCCCGCGCATATTTTTCCAATTCCGCCTTATCAGATTGTGAAGGAACTTGAATAGCACCGCGAGTTTTACCCATAATTTGAATTACCAAAGTAATTTCATCAGCTATCAAAGCCGCAGGATCAAAACTTGGCCAAGTTTGGGTATGCACAGAACTTTTATTCCCCAATAACTGCCATAATTCATCACTAATATGCGGTGCAAAAGGCGCTAACATAATCACCAAAGTTAGAATCCCTTCGGCGTAAATTGGCGAATTATGACAATCAGCATCAGTTAAGGCATTACTTAACTTCATTAATTCCGAAATTGCCGTATTAAATTGATATTCATCTACCACATCTTCCGTAATTGCTTGAATCGCAATATGAATGGCGCGACGCAAATCTTTTTCGGCTTTATTTAACTTATCAACTTCCGCTTTTTGCTGACAAACTCCCGCAGCAGCATAATCTGTCACCAACCGCCAAACGCGATTTAAAAAGCGGAATTGTCCCTCAACATCAGCCTCATCCCATTCTAAATCTTTTTCAGGAGGTGCTTTAAATAAAATGAACATTCGCGCCGTATCAATGCCATATTTATTAATTACATCTTCCGGTGCAACACCATTTCCTTTTGATTTAGACATGGTAGCATAGAGACGTTGTAAAGGTTCTCCAGTTTGTGGATCTACAGGATTATTAGCATCAACTAAATTGGAAGGAATCCATTTATCCTTACCACCTTTATTTGGGTTCATGTAAGTTAAACCCTGTACCATTCCCTGAGTTAACAGCTTTTGAAATGGTTCATCAAAGTTAAATAAACCTCTATCTCTTAATACTTTGGTGAAGAAACGCGAATACAATAAATGTAAAATTGCGTGTTCAATTCCCCCCACATATTGATCTACGGGCATCCAATCATTTACTTTACCAGAATCAAAAATCTTTTCCTCATTCTTGGCATCAGAATAACGCAAGAAATACCAGGAAGAATCAATAAAAGTATCCATTGTATCGGTTTCCCGTTTCGCAGGAGTACCGCAAGTTGGACAAGGCACATTTACCCAACTTTCCAATTGTGCTAAAGGTGAACCACCACGACCACTTAATTCAATATCTTCCGGTAATTGTACAGGTAAATCTTTGTCAGGGACAGGCACAATTCCACATTCAGGACAGTGAATAACAGGGATAGGTGCGCCCCAATAACGTTGTCGAGAAATCAACCAATCTCGGAGGCGATATTGTATTCTTAATTTACCAAAGTTGTGTTTTTCGGCAAATTCGATAATGGCTTTTTTCGCATCTACAGAATTCATGCCATTAAAGTCACCAGAATTAACTAAAATTCCCGCTTCTGTATAAGCTGCATCTAAAATGAAAGTGCTTTTTTGTTTCCGTTGAAATTCTTTTTCCAATTCACGTCTAGCTTGAAAGTAGTTAGTTTGTGAATCTGAATTACCAGTTTTCTGCCAAACTTTATAAGCACGTATTTGGATATCTTCTTCATTAAATCCAATTTCAAGTTCACGTTTAGCTTGAAAGTAGTTAGTTTGTGAATCTGAATTACCAGTTTTTTGCCAAATTTCATAAGCACGTATTTGGACATCTTTTTCACTAAAAGATGATTTTAAAATAGATGTTGTGTTGATTTTTTCTTCTGACACAATCACCACTTTGATAGCTAAATTTTGTTCTTTGGCAAATTTAAAATCGCGGACATCATGGGCAGGTACACCCATTACCGCACCTGTACCATATTCATAGAGAACATAATCTGCAATCCATAGGGGTACTTCTTCCCCAGTGAAGGGATTCACGACTTTTCCCCCGGTAGGAATACCCCGTTTTGGTTTATCTTCCGCAGTCCGTTCTAACTCGCTTTGGTTGCTGACTTCCTTGATAAAGGCTGCTACTGCTGCTTTTTGGTCTGATGTGGTAATAACCTGAGTTAAGGGGTGTTCTGGGGCTAAAACGACGTAACTCACGCCATAAACAGTGTCGGGACGGGTAGTATAAACGCCGATTTTTTCATCTAAGCCGACAATAGGAAATTCTAAATAAGCACCTGTGGATTTTCCTATCCAGTTGGCTTGCATTAATTTAACTCGTTCTGGCCAACCTGTGAGTTTATCTAAGTCATTTAATAATTCTTCGGCGTAGTCGGTAATCTTAAAAAACCATTGACGTAGTAATTTACGTTCAACTATTGCCCCACTGCGCCAAGAACGTCCTTCGTTATCAACTTGTTCGTTTGCTAATACAGTTTGGTCTATGGGGTCCCAATTCACTGCGGCTTCTCTTTGATAAGCTAAACCTGCTTGTAAAAATTGCAGAAAAATCCACTGTGTCCACTTATAATAATCTGGGGAACAGGTAGCAAGTTCAGTTTCCCAATCTAAGGATAAACCGAGACGTTGTAATTGTTGCCGCATTTGGGCAATATTTTGATATGTCCATTTGGCAGGGGGTACACCTCGATCAATGGCGGCGTTTTCTGCGGGTAGTCCGAAAGCATCCCAACCCATTGGATGTAATACCCGATACCCTTGCATCCGTTTGAGGCGGGCAATCACATCTGTGATTGTATAGTTTCGTACATGACCCATGTGCAAGCTACCGGATGGGTAAGGGAACATGGAAAGCGCGTAGAACTTTGGCTTATTTTGATCTTGAGGTGTTTTATCTAAGCCAAGTTCTGACCATGTTTTTTGCCATTTTTCCTCTATTGTGGCTGGTTGGTATAACGTTTTTTGGGGGGACTCCACAACTAAAACTCCTAATGCTGTTAGCTAATTTCGCTATTGTGGCATAATCTCGACTGCCGCGAAGGTATTGTGGCTAGAAATTAAATGTTCCACTCAATGTTCCACAAAAATTCGTTCTGAGGCAGGTTCTTTAACTAACGCGCTTTTTAGATAACTGGTTGATTTTGCCGACGTTTCTCCTTGAGAATCATCTTGACACCACCACCAGGACCTAATAATAAGCCTTTGCGAACAGGCTTAACTGGTTCGGTTTCCGCTAATTTTAGATGCCAATTAGATAGCACTTTTGCCAACACAATTTTCATTTCAAATAATGCAAAAGCCATGCCAATACAGCGACGATTACCACCACCAAAAGGTAAATATTCAGAAGGAGAAAATTGCCGTTCTAAAAAACGCTCTGGCTTAAATTGTTGAGAATCAGGATATAAATCTTGGCGATGATGGGTTAAATAAATACAGGGAACGACAATAGTTCCCGGCTCAAATTTTTCACCTGCAATTTCTAATGGTGATTTCACCAAGCGATTTAATCCTAACATTGCTACTGGATATAAACGCAGTGTTTCTGAACAAACAGCATTCAAATAAGGCAATTTGAAAATTGCATTTGCATCAGGAGTTTCACCCAAGCTATCCAATTCTGCTAATAGCTTTTCACGGACTCCTGATTGAGAATGAATCCAATATAGAGCAAATGCTAAAGAACTGGCTGTAGTTTCATGACCTGCGACTAACAAAGTCATCAACTCATCACGTAATTCTATATCTGTCATTGCTTCTCCAACTTCATCACGAGCAGCCATCATTAAAGATAGAATATCAGTCCGAGATGGATCTGGTTGTAATTGCCTTTCGTGAATTTCTGCATAAATGATATCATCTAGCTCTTGACGTAATCTTAAAAAGCGTCCCCAAGGACTCCATGCACCTAAATCCCGTCGCAAGAATGGAAACATAATCATTGCTACCCTGAACAAAGGTCTTTTGGGATTGAGAATAGCAATTAGATTCTGTTTGAGTTTGTCGTAACGTTCCCCGTCTTTCAATCCAAATACAGCTTTTAAAATTACCTGAAAAGAAATTTCTTGCATAGAAGACAAAATTGGAAAAACTTCCCCAATTTGCCATTTACTAGTTACTTGCTGAGTAATATTATTAATTAATTCACCATAATTTAGCATCCGTTCCCCATGAAATTGAGGAGTTAATAATTTTCGCTGCCTTTGGTGAGTTTTACCTTCTAAGGATAAGAGAGAATTTGGTCCCAAAAGCGGCACTCCCGATCCTGCGGGCGTACCAGAATCTAGCTGTTTGGGGTCTGTGGTAAAAATCTGTTGAATCCCTTGGGGATTGCTAATAAATACTTGTGGTTTAAAAAGTGGACCGATTCTTAAGGTGAAAGTATCACCATAATTTTTGGCGCATTCTTCCAGATATCCCAAAGGGTTTTTTACCCATTGGAATGTTTGTATCCAAGGGTGAGTGTTCGGTCCATTAGGTAGTTTTAAATTAGACATTTTGATAAATTCTCTATTGTTCTAGATAATTCAGAAAAATCGGCGGGTATGAGTTCACGATTCTAATTGAGAAATCGTTTTCATTGTTAATTCTTGCACATTATTAAACACTAGCTTTGCCCCAGCTTGTATCAGCTTTTGTGTATAAGCTTCACTAACTGCTGTTGTTTCCTGAACGTGGGGAGGTAATACTCCAACACCTAACCAAATCCGAGAATTATCTATGGCTTTGGCTTTTTCTACAGTGTGCATATCTGCTACAGTATCACCTACATAGACAACTGTTTGTTTTTGATTATTACCATTTTCTAAGATGTTAATAGTCGCAAAAAGTCCGGTAGGATCTGGTTTACCGGGTGCGTCTTCCATAGCAATTAGGATAGGAGATTGTAAACCTAAGCGTTTTTCTAAAACGTAGTTAGCACTCAAGCGAGTAGCACCACTAAAAAAACCCCAAGCAATACCAGATTGCGTGAGTTCTTGAAAATAACTAGGCTGTGCTAATAAAGGTTCATGACAAATGTAGCCGTTCCAATTTTCGGAGTCTGTACCCCGATAAAGGCTTTGAAAATAAGTAACAATATTTTCATAATCTAATTGTAGTTGTTCTCGCTGTTGTCCTTGACTGACAAAATGGCGGTAAATTAATTCTTGGGAGGCTTCCCAATCGTTATTCCAAATTCCTTCTGATTTGAGGTTGTCAATGTCTGTTGGTGTGGGACGATAGGCTTGGCAGGTAAAATGTTCGACTGTATCAGATATTGCCCGACGATATGAGCCGCTAACGTCACGGATAACCCCGTCTATATCAAATACAACTATTGCTCTTGTGCTTGCGGTCATGACAGAAACTAGAAAAGGATGATATACAAAATTCTATAGTAATTCTAATTTGATTTTTGGTGTTGCTGATTAAATATAGGGCTTACGCATTGACAAAGTTTTCTAAATATGTGATGTGGATTTTATCTCTTGTAGGGTGCGTCAGACCCAATAATTTGGTAAAAAACAGATTTCCTCTATCTGACGCACCCTACTCAATAAGTTATTCCCAAAGCCGAAAACGACGCAATTTCGTTCATTCATATGATGGTAAGTTAGTGAGCGTGCGTAAGTCCTAAAATATATGAATATGTCTCACGCCAAGGCGCAAAGGCGCAAAGAATTAAGGTTGCAAAGGTTAAATTTACCAATTTCATCTTTCCATATGGCTATCGCCACGCAGGCTATCAGTAACGCCTGATTTTTTAATTCCTATAGATAAAAGGCTAAAAACTGACAATGCTGATATAATAAGGCTACAATTGCGATTAAATCAGTGGCAAGCAATATAAAGTATGGTAACTATCGTTGTCCTGATTAACATCTTTATTTCTATTATGCTCTTTTATTTAGCTCAACAATTACGAAAAGCCAAAAATACTCTAGCCTTGATAACGGATATATTTAATCAATATGAATGTGCTAGTTATGCAGCTTTACATAGGTTGCCAGATAATATTTATTTAGCTAAAAAAAAGATTGCAAATCTCCATTTAGAGAACCAACTTTTTAAACAAAAAATCCAACAATTCCGGCAAATTCTCAGTCTCATTGTCCTACTTAGGCAAATTTCTCAAGGATCGTTCCCGTTTCCATATCTAAATTTGAAAAATCCGAGTAAACTAGGATAGAATCTCCAGAGTCATCAATTATGCTTAAGCGTTCCAAGTTCGAGACAACTCAGTCTCAAATCATGCACCGTTCTGAAGAATTAATTAGTGCTGCGTCAAACCGCTATCGCATTACCGTACAGGTGGCAAATCGTGCTAAACGGCGACGTTATGAAGATTTTGAAAATAACGAAGATTCTATCATGAAGCCTGTACTCAGAGCAATTATTGAAATGTCTGATGAATTAAATCAGCCAGAAATTATCGGTGAATTGTAATTTAAAAAAATCCTGGCGAATAAAATTCGCAGCTACACAAGCAAAGTCCACCTTCGTGGACTCATAGAAATTTAACCCACGAAAGTGGGTTTTATCTGTGTAGACGCGACTTATAGTCGCCCTACTTCTAAGTTTGGCGGTATTTTGGGTAATGTAAATGAAACAGCAAAAACTTTTGATAGGGCAATTTTTTTCACCATTTATCATTACTTTAATGTCGGTGATAATAGTTGTTTTGGGAATAGGAAATACTAATTTATTGCATATTGCACCCGCAGCCGCGCAAATATTTACTCCTAGCGATGTCTGGCAAAAAGTATATCAACAAATTCCTGATTTTCCCCAAGAAAACCAATATGTTAGTAAAGTAACTGGAAAAATTGTAGCTACAGATACTTTGGCTAGTCGCCTAATTCGCTATCATATTTATAATAAGGGTAGATCCCCAATTTATCGCCTGGATTGGAAACTGACTTTGGCTGATTATTTGGATGCGAATGAGACTATATATGTTGATAGTTATCCAGGCAATGACATTTTAACACAAAATCCTTTAGTTGGCGATCGCATGGTAATTAGTAAACTTACCCGTCGTCAAAGAAACAACCTTGTCCAAGTTTTAGTCAATATTTTTAGTCCCCCTGCTCAAAAGATGTAACTTTACCAGATATGGTGGATAAAAATTTAGAAGATCTAATCGTCAAAATTGCGAAGAAGGTCATTAAAAAAGAACTTAAAAATGGCAATTTAGATAATTTACCAATTATTTCTACTGAATCTAATCATGGATTGGATAATTGGCAAAATCCAGACACAACAGAGGAAGTTATTGATGATATCCAAATTATTCCTTACACTAGATTACCTGATCAAGAAGATATAGAACTTGAGCGTAAATTACGAGAACTCAAGTTTAAACAGGAGTTGAGAAAAGATTGGATTTCCTTTTTAGTGAAAGATGTAATTGTCTATTCTACAACTATGATTTTTATTTTGGTACTTATTGGCTTTTATCTATTTCGGATTAATTAACTGTCAATATACACTAAATGCAAATGTATATGTATAGGGCATTTTTTAACCCCACCCCCAACCCCTCCCCGCAAGCGAGGAGGGGGCTATAATATGCTTGTAAACCAGTTTTACTCCTGACTCCTGACTCCTGAATTCTACTGTATTATTATTGATTATTCATTACTGATCGTTGATTCTAATGGAACTACCGTAGCAGGTAAATGTTGATCCATCCAATTAAGTAAATCAGTGATTACTTGAAGATAATTAATATCGTAGTGTAAATCATGATAACCTCCAGGATATTCAATTCTTAATTTATCTGGATAGATAACATTTTGATAAAATATTTCACTTCCTGCTGGCAAGGCAATTCTATCCGCACCACCATGTAAAATTAACAATGGTACTTGCCATTTTTTCGCATGATTATGAATCCAATCTACTGTGGCAAAAAACTCCGTAGATAACCTAGCAGTAGCGAGAGTATGGCGTAATTTATCTTGAGTATAGGAATCTAAGATTTTCTGATCTCGTGAACCTGCGCGGACATCCAAGCCAATATTTAAGGAAAAACGGGGCCACACTTGGGAGAGTAATTTACCTAAAACGACGCGACTCAGGGGTACTCCCACTTGACCAATGCTGGGTGCAAAAGCAATCACACCTGACAACGCAGATTTATCTTGCACATAACGAAGAGTATAATCTAAGGCAATTACTCCCCCCATGCTATGTCCTAATAGAAAAATTGGGCATCCTGGTTGTTGTTGTCGAATTAAATTGAGGAAAGTTTGTAAGTCATCACGAAATTCAGCCCAGGTATTAATGTAACCTCTTTGACCAGATGAACGCCCGTGACCACGTAAATCACAGCCATAGATAGCATATTCTTTTGGTAACAAATGGTCAACTATCGTCTTGTAAAGTCCGCTATGTCCTCCGAGTCCATGGACTATGACTAAGATTCCCTTGATTTCACCGCCAGGATGCCAACTTTGGTAATACAAATCAAGCCCACACACACCTGAAAATTTTCCCTCTTTACGAGATGCGATCGCATTGCTATGGTAAATCATAGAGTTAATTTTTTACGTCCTTGTCTAGTAAGCTACTAGCTTATTAACGTATATTGTAGATAAATTTGCTTCTAACTGTAGGAATAAATACAGATAATTAATATAGATATAGATCCCCGACTTCTCAAAGAAGTCGGGGATCTGAAAAAGTAGTGACTTACATAACAATATTTTATATTGGCATAGATTACCATTAAACATTTAGTCATACCAACTTTATGTGAGGCTACACAGAATCAGCAAATCCATGAATTTATCCGTCTTTATCTGCGTTTATTTGCGTTCATCTGCGTTCAATAATTCTAGAAATCTGACAAATTATGAAATTTTCCCTAGCCGCAAATGCTGTGCAAGCGCGTCAAACAAAAGAAAGATTTGCGAAACCAGAAGAACAATTATCCTATGAATTGGGGAAAGCTGTCCAGGAATTACCACCGCTTTATACAAGATTATTAGCAGGAACAATTAGTTTCATCATCTTTGGAACAATTTCCTGGGCGCATTTTTCAGAAATTGATGAAGTCGCCACAGCAACAGGAGAATTAATTTCTTCTACCCAAGTTAGACCGGTGACAGCTTTGGGTAATGGTTCTATTTTAGCAGTCAAGGTGAAAGAAGGCGATCGCGTCACCAAAGATCAAATTCTCATTCAACGTGATCCCAATTTTCAGCAAACAGATGTCAACCGTCTAGCCAAATCTAGTAAATTAATTGAAGATGATTTACAACGATTACAAGCTGAACGTTCTGGAGGCAAAACTGCGGGAACAATCCTCCAAGATGAACTTTTAAACTCGCGGTTATTAGACTATAAAGCCAAACAAGCAGCAGCAGCAGCAGAAGCCAAACGTCAACAATCAATTCTCAATCAAGCCAAAGTCCGTTTGAGTCGCTTACAGGAAAATTTAGCCAATGCAAAAACCAGTTTTACCAATGTGCAAAAAAACTTAGAAAATGTCAAAAGCCTACGTTCTATGTTAGATAATAATTTATCTATTGCTAAACAACGAGAAGAAAATCTTCGTACCTTAGTTGAACCAGGGGCTTTAACCAGAGTTGATTATTTAGATGCTAAAGAAAGATTAAATCGTGCTAATGCAGATATTATCAGAAATGCCGATGAAGTTACCAAAAATCAAAATAATTTAACAGAAGCAAAAGATAAAATTGCCTCTTTAGAAAAAGATGTTGCTGCCCAATTTCAAGAAATAAATCAAGCAGAACAGGCTTATCAAACAGCCAAAAATCAAAACATTCGATTAACCTCAGAACGTCAAAGTGAAATTCTCACCCAAATCAATAAACGCAAAGAAGAATTAGCTACCGTTGCCGGTCAATTAGAACAAGCCAAACAACAAAAAGACGGAGAAACTATTAAAGCCCCCGTTGCGGGAACAATTTACAAAATTAAAGCTACTAAAGGTCCAGTTCAATCTGGAGAAGAACTATTATCAATTTTACCGGAAGGAGAAGAAATGCTGCTAGAGGTAAAAGTTCTTAACCGTGATATTGGTTTTATTAATCAGGGAATGAAAGCAAAAGTTAAAATCGCCACTTTCCCGTTTCAAGAATTTGGTGTAGTTGACGGTGAAGTATTACAAATCAGTCCCAATGCCATAATTGATAAAGACTTAGGTTTGGTTTTTCCTACCAGAATTAAATTAAGTAAACATTCTTTGAATGTACGTGGACAAGAGGTAGAATTCAATCCAGGTATGGCGGCTAATGCCGAAATAGTCACTCGCAAAAAGTCAGTTTTAACATTCATTATTGAACCGATTACTCGACGTTTTAGCGAGGCATTTTCTGTGAGATAAAAATCACAGATTCAGGATGTAGGGGCGCAGGGTCTGCGCCCAGGAACGAGTCTCAAAACAATTTATCCTAATTCCTCAAAAACAATATCCTCATAAACCGACTCAATGGGAAAACTTAAATCAATACTTCGTAGTTCGATATTATCCCCCACCTGATAATTAAAAATTTCCCAATTACCGCGCTCATTTTTGCGGTATAAATCAATCGCTATTTTCTCAGCATCAACCAGAACATAATCTTGCAAACTAGGATTGCGACGATACAATCTAAATTTATCCCCTCAGTCATAACTGGCTGTATTGGGAGATAAAACCTCGACAATTAGACAGGGATATTGAATTGCTTGGATTGCAGTCCTATCACGCTCGTCGCAAGTAACGCTCACATCAGGATAAACATAATCTTTCGTTTCCACAATATTTACACGACAATCGGAATTACCAACCTGACAACCACCGCCCCGTAAATGACCTTTAACAATGAAAATAATATTACTAGCAATCCGTCCATGATTTTGAGTCCCCCCACTCATAGCGTAAATTTCACCATTAAGATACTCATGGCGAAGCAGTTGTTGTTCTTCCCAGACAAAATATTCTTCAGGTGTTAACTTAGGAAACTTATCTTTTACAGCAATCATTTTTTATTACCTCATCTGCGCTCAACACAAATTAAAATCGCTTTCATCAACAATACCTTGTCCTTTGGTGTTTGTGGCTAATAATGTGGATAAGCGACTAAAGGTCTACAAAATGAAGAGGGGTGCTGATGGTAGGGATTTATTGGTGGTGATTCTTGGTGTTTGTAGGTTGTTTCAGGTGGTTTAATTAGGAGGAAGTTAAGGGATAATTTTGGATTTTGGATTGGATGTTTGATGTCGGTCTAAAATCCAAATTCACTAATGTGGAATTGATAAATAAAAATTGTAGTCAAAGGGGGATTTCATTTATTTCAAACTTAGTATTAAGGATTCTTTGGTATTTGGAAATACTCAAATTTGCAAACAATATCAGGATTAATACCTTTTTGGACAGCTTGTACTCGTCCATTAATACAAGTATTAATAATTTGAGCATTTGCTCTTATTGTCTCACGTTTATTTTCATTCTCCTGTCTGAATTTTTCCACATTACTTTGATTGACACAGGGATTTGTGTTAAATGTGGAAACAATTTGCCAACCATTATTACTCAAAGGATTACCATTGTTTCCATACGCCGTGGAAATTGAAAACCCACATTGAGTAGTAAATGTACTACTATAACCACTATAGCTAGAGCTAGAAAAACCGGGATAAGGTAAAAAACCCTGATTAATACTGTTTGTATTTAAATCAGATGCAGTTCCAGTATTGGGAGCAGAAGTAGTATTCGTTCCAGTTGTTACAACTTGATCTGCTGTTGGATCGCCTCCTCCAGCCGCTAAAGCATCTAATGAGTATGTAATTAAAAATACTATAACAATAGAAAAAAGATACAATTTACTCATGATTTTTTTGTTAAAAAGCTAGAGTGATAAAAAACTAGGGTCATATAGACCCTAGTGAAGAATGTTCTATAAATGCACCTAAAAAAGCTCAACTTCCTTAGAATAGATTTTATTGAACTTCTCTACATTCTTTATCGAGAGCGAATTCGGAAGGTTTGTTCAGGATCTCCAGTTAGTGTTGCATTACAAGCATACATAAAGACATATCCTCCGTTCCATAGATTTACATTTGGAGCATTAATGCAAGAGTTTGTGCCTTTAAGTCTGAATCGAACATCAGTAAATGATCCATTGTATATGTCTTCTTTAATGAAATTCTGGTTTGCTGCTTGTCCACAAGGGCGTACATAGATTGAAGCATTATTATTAGCAGAGCTTGCTGTCATACAGTAGTTAGAATTGTAGTTACTTTTTATTCTTACTTCTGCGGTCGCAAAGCCTGTTTGGCGATCCCCAGAACCTAAAACATCAAAATCCCACTTTTCTAAACTGTCTGGATTTTTTAAGTCGTACAAATTGACTCTTGAATTCAAGTTGTATAAATTCAATGCGTAACCGCTTCCGTCATTATTCTTTATACGTTCAATGGTTACTGCTCCTTGAGCTAAATTTGCATTACCAAGAGAAATGCCAGCAATAAATAATGCTCCAGTTGCAACTTTCAACAAGTGATTCATACAATTTCCCTGTTAGCTAGTAGTTAGATGCTGTGAAAAAGTGTTATTAGCAACCGAGTAGAAATGGTTGCTTGTGCCAATAAATCTATTTCAACCTGAATTTTTGGAAACTAGGTTTGATTTCAATGTCAAAGTTATGTAAAACTTGTATAAGATGTAAAACTTATTTGGGGTGAGTAATGGTACGGTCAATTCGAGCATCAAAATCAGGCTTGAAAAAGGCTGAAAAAAAATTCAATGGTAAAGATTGCACGCAAGATTACTTAGCAGGGGCTGCAAATTGTACTCGGCAGACTGTAAGCAAATTTTTTGCTGGAGTAGCTATAGACAGGCGATTTTTCCTAAGTATATGTGATGAATTAGGGTTAGAATGGAGAGAGATTGCCGACCTAGAGTCAGAAATAGACGGTGGAGAAGGTGGAGTAAATACCCAACGTGGGTTATATATCCCAAATACTCGCTGTCGTCGTTTATGGGGGCGCAAGGATCTAGTTGAAAAAGTTTTATCCCGCTTATCTGATCCACAAGAACCATCTATTCTTGCTCTTAGTGGTAGTGCAGGGTATGGAAAAACAGAGGCTGCTACACAAATTGCTAAAACTGCTCTGAAAAATAATACTTTTGCAGATGTTCTGTGGGTGACAGCTAGACAAACAGAATTAGTTGATGGTCGTATTAGCGAAGAAAATCAGTATGAAGTGCTAAATTGGAATAGGTTTCTTCATGAAATAGCTGATCAACAACTTAAGTGTCCGGTAGAAGGAGTTCACCAACGTCTTAAAGAAGAAAAATTACTTGTTGTATTAGACAACGCTGAAACAGCAGATTTAGAAAGTATTCTTTCAAAACTTAACCGCATACTTAGTCCGAGTCGGGCGCTTTTAACTAGTCGTGTGAAAACCAAGCCTCCCTACGTAGGGCTGATTCCAATTGAAGGACTAGATATAACATCATCTGGTGAATTATTAAAGGATGAAGCAAAATACAATGAGATACCTATACTAGAAAATATAAGTAATGAACAAATTGAGAGAATACATAAACTTTCTTGTGGCGCTCCCTTAGCACTGCATTTTGTGGTCAGCAGTATTTTACATTACAATGCAATTGAGCCAGTCCTAGCTGGGTTAGAACAAGCTCAGGGAGAAGTAGAACAGTTTTATAAGTTTACTTTAGAAACAGCATGGCAACGCATCAACAATATATCACAGGATGTACTGCGTTATATGGGTCAGAATGATGCAGGTGTTACTCAACTAGAGTTATCTAGTTTTCGAGGATTATCGAATTTGCAGTTAAATACAGCACTATCTGAATTGAGACGTTGGTATTTAGTAGAAGACAAAACAGATGAAAAAAGCAATCTGAGATATGATTTACATCCTTGGATTAGAAGTAGTGTACGTAATGGCTTGGTTGATAATTGGCAACCCTCACTTCAAGATTTAGAACAAATTGCTAAATCAAAGTTTGGTATTGATATATAAAAATCATAGGTAGATCAAGTATGACTACAGTAGATTTAACAATCGTTGAAGAAAGAAAAAATTTATTTAGTTTATTACTAAGATTTGAACAGAAGTGTTTGCCATTAAATAGTGAAAGCGAAAGATCATTTAACTCGCTATATCAAATTTGGGAAAAAGCTAGTGGTGACTTGTTTTCCTTCTGTTACTGGAATGACTATTTTCGTTGTGGGAATATTGTGCTTCGAGTTGCTAAATCCCTTAATTCTATACAAATAGAAGGACAATTACTAAGCGAAATAGGTTGGATTTGTATGGAATGGGAGGATTTTATAACTGCCGAAAAATATTTTAATGATTCATTAAATAAATATCGGTTAATTAAAGATATTAAGGGAGAATGTCGCTTATTGAGATATTTAGGAGTATTGTCACATCGCCAGAATTTACTAAATGTTGCTCTAAATTATTACAATCAAACGTGGAATATTGTAGAAGCTAATCATAAAATACATCAGTATGATGATAAATGGGATTTTCAAAAAGCTGAATTACCCAATGTTATTGGATGTATTCATTTAGAGTTACAAAATTTTGATGAAAGTTATCACCAACTTAACCTATCGGTAAAAAATTACCAGTTTTTGCTAGAAAAATATCCTGAACTAAGAGAAAAAAATCGTTATTTTTTACCTGACCCATTGTTAAATTTGGGTAAATGGCACTTATTTCAGCAAAATTATACACAAGCAAGAGAATATTATCAAGAAAGTCTTGAACTCAGCAAAGAGATTAATCGTCCTGATACAATTGCTGGTGTATTGTTATTAATGGCTGAATTAGCTGAGATAGAAGGTAATAAAGATGAAGCTATAAATTTAGCTAGTGAAGCAGAACTTGTAGCTGGTACTGAAATAATAGCTGTACGTGATCGCGCTGCGAGTCTTCGTGAGCGATTAGAAGCCCAAAAAAGCCAAACACCAATTCACACTTACTGACGAATAACACCAAATTCAAAGTTTACTTCTATCAACTTAATATCTTCCCCCAATGGGGGATTTATGAGAGCAAAGTTCAAAAAACAGCACCATGAACACGCCCAATTACAGCTTATTACTGCAAAGCTTTTGGACACCACCTACCACACCCATTCCCGAAAATTCCCACTCAAATAATCATCCCCCAGAACCAACAGAAATCGCCGAATTTATAGGAGAAGAAATACTCTATCCACCAATAATTATCAATAGGAATAAATATGTATTAAAATAGAAGCCAATAGCTAACTTAAACCCTCAAAAATTATTAAACAAAAACAATGAACATTAAGCAGAATGTCTTAGAAGTTTCAGGATTAGAACTTACCAAGACTATCTTAGTAGATTTACAAAAGCTCGCCTCTTGCTCTGGAGAACCAATAGCATCTGTCTATGCAGATAACTTACTGCGTACCATGCGTATTATGCGCGATAAATTACCTTTTGACCCCTATACAGAAGTGGTAATGGCATTACATGATGCACTTGCATATTCTAATCGTTGGATTGACTATAATGCCAGTCAATATCAAGGAGTTTGTGAATTACTTACATCCCTAGTCAATCAAGAAACAATCAACAATTCATCAGTTGAAGCAGCAATTTTAACCCTAGAAAACTTAGGCTTTGATACCATACCATTTGGAGTCAAACTTGATGAAAGCCTGGATATACATGAAGACGAGGAATAATAGCAAATGGATGATAAATCTATTCCTCAACACTTTCTAGATACCTCAGTTTTACGTTCTTTGCTACTAGGTACGCAAGTCTATAAGCAGTATTTTGAATCTCAACTTACTGACCAAACGCTTTATATTTCTAATTACGTGCAGATGGAGATGAGGCGCAGTTATCTGATTAATCTTATTTCCTTCTACTTTGTGCTGCGCCTAGAAACTATAAATAATATTGGCGATGCGATCGCACTGTGGAGTAATAGATTTAAAACCAGCGAACTTAAAGCTATTTTACAACTTATTCCCCAACTTTTTAGCACCCACCAACTCAACTTTAGTAGTCCCCAAGATAAAGAAAAAGCTATCTCTATTTTAGGAATTTATATCAAACGTTTTGAACTTCTACTCAGAAAAAAGTTTAATAATACCAATACAGATTCTACCACCTGTACCCGCGCCCTTGTACCGCTTACCCTTGACTTACAAAATCTGGCTGCTGGCTTAAAACAGTTTGCTGATGAATTTGGAGATGTAAAAAAATGTCGCAGCAACTGTCAGATTGACCAAGTTCTTTTAGTACAATACCGTGCAGAAATTGAGCAATTAATTCAAATTGCTGCTCAACTACCCAAAAACTCAAATACTAGAGGATTTATTAATATTGCCAATAATTTAAAAGAAATATTAGCTCAAGGAGCAACAGCCTGTGACTGCAACCGTTGTGAAAAAATTGGAGATGCTGTCATTGCTTTAAATGCACCCCGGAATATGCAACTAGAACATACTGATAATTCCTTTGACTATTTATGTCCAACAATTAATCAACCCCATTACAAACATCCTTCAGAGAGGAAAATCTTTGCCAGATGATAATTTTCTAGTAAATTACTATAGCATTTATCAAAAATAACTTTGTAAATTCAGAGTTTACTTCTGTCAACTTAATATCTTCCCCCAATGGGGGATTTATGAGGGCAAAGTTCAAAAAACACCACCATGAACACGCCCAATTACAGCTTATTACTACAAAGCCTGTGGACACCACCTACCACACCCATTCCCGAAAATTCCCCCTCAAATAATCATCCCCCAGAACCAACAGAAATCACCGAATTTCTAGCAGAAGAAATACTCTATCAACAAACAATTCCCGCCACCGAACCCAACCTCAAAACCATCCCCAAAGACCTACCAAAACAACTAATCAAAGCCCTACAATCATTAGGAATAACCCAACTTTATTCCCATCAGATCAAAGCCTTACAAGCAATTAGAAAAGGTAAAAGTTTCATCTTTGATTTTTAAACCGTAAGGGTTTGAGGTCCCCGACTTCTTAGAGAAGTCGGGGATCTGACTGCAAATATAAGTTATATAAACCCTAATTATTCCATTGCTTCATTCACAGGGAATCTATCAATTAATTGCATCGCTCGTTGAGCATTGCGTCGCAATACATCTGGTAAATTAGGAACATGAGGAATCTGGGATAATAAATCTAGAGTGCGGCGTAAAATTCGCACTACGTCCCCTTCATCTAAAGTGGTTTTCTCACATAATGCTTTCCACTCTACCCCTAGCGCCCATTGTTCCACCAAGGAAATCAAGCTGATAAAACGAGTTTCTAAACCTACAGGTAAGGCTACCCCATGACGATACTGTACCTTTAACACAGAACGGCGAATAGGTTGTAATGTTAACCAGGCTGCATCTGCTTCTGTAGACAGGTTGAAATCAACCTTAGTATCTGGGCGGGGGCTTTCTGTCACCAAGGCGGCTATTACTGCTGCTAGGTTATGGGGACCAATATTATCTAATTCTCCACTGGCTAAAACTAAACCTAACCACAATTCATTTTCACCGCGAATGGCTGCCGCAATTTCTCCTAATTTTGTGGGAACTAAGTTATCCAAACATTCAAAGAATTGCAAAATTTCAATTAAACAGAGAAACTCTTCCCAATATCTTTGAGACTGTAGTGATACCTGTTCTTGTAGGTGTTCAATTTCTGCTTCTAATTCGACACAACGCGCTCGATTTTTGAATATTTTGGCAATGTTACCCGATTTATAAATGGGATGGTTTTCTAACTGTTCTTGGACAGCAGTTAGGCGACTGAGTTGTTCTCTTACTTCTGTGGGTAGATGGTTAAATTCTTCAGGATTGGGTATGCTTTGAGCGATCGCAATGGTGCTTTCATCACCACGAATTGATTGTCCTCGTTTCAAGCTCAATTCTGAAGGTGGTATTAGCTCAGATGGAACTTCTACTCGTGGCATTTCTGCATACATATCTAATATATCTGCTGAAGTTGCCACATACCAACGGTTATTTTGCCCCAAGCAAACAAAGTAAGATGTCTCACCCACACTCACGGCTTTGTCAACCAGCACTACTGTTATTGGTAGGGGTGACATGGCGTTTCTGTCGTTGAGACTCAACATAGTTCCAGATATGGCAAAATCTAGCATCATTGCCAGTTGTGCCTGTCTATCTTCCTGTGCCTGTTCTTGCAGGGTTTTGAAAATTTGGCGTTCTACTTTCAAGCGTTGACGCAGTTTTTCATATTGCATCAATTCACTTTCATCAATTGCCGCCAGTTGTGATTGAATTTGCGATAATTCGCTTTGAAATTGTCCCAGTTCTTCAAAATCTGGTTGGAGGTGCAAATTGGACATATATTGTCCAAAACTGCGTTCTATCAGTTCTCTGGCTTTTTCTATGGTGTGGGTTTGCAGCAGGTTCAAAACCATACCGTAACTGGGTGTAAACTGACTAACTAAGGGATCAGCTTTGGATGTAGCTAAATAGGATGCTTCTTTTGCGCCTTCAAAGGGGGTTTGTAATGTTACTACATAACCTTGCATATCCATCCCGCGACGACCAGCCCGCCCTGCCATTTGCAAGAATTCCGAAGCATTGAGTAAGCGGTGTCCGTTATCAGTGCGTTTAGACAAAGTAGAAATAACTGTTGTCCGGGCGGGCATATTAATTCCCGCTGCTAAGGTTTCTGTGGCGAATACTACTTTAATTAATCCCTGCTGAAACAGTTCTTCGACGAATCCTTTCCAAGCTGGTAAGATGCCGGCATGATGGGCAGCTATACCTCGATACAGTGGGGCAACTTGTCCAGCCCTGCCAGCATCGGGGTTACGGCGTAAAAATTCGTCAATTTGTTGGCGGAGGATTTGGGACTCATCATTATTAACTAACCATAAATCACCAACTTCTTCAACGGCTTTATCACAGCCCCGACGACTGAAGATAAAGTAAATGGCGGGAAGCATATCCCGTTCTTGGAGTTGGCTCAGGGTATAAATAATACCGGGCGGTTCTGGTCTACCAGCTTTGCCTTTTTCCCAATATCCTTTTTTAGCCTTTTTGACTAAGCGGGGATTAATTTTGGTATTAGTTTCATTTAATAACGGAAACAATCCTTTGGGATTACAAAAGTTAAATTCTAAGGGAACGGGGCGAAAATCGGAGTAAATCAGGTCTGTGGGACCATGAACATGATTTAACCAACTGGTAAGTTGATCACTGTTGGCAACGGTGGCAGAAAGGGCTACAAGTTGGACGCTGCGGGGACAGTAGATGATGGATTCTTCCCAGACTGTACCCCGTTGGCGATCGTTCATGTAGTGGCACTCATCTAGCACTACAGCCTCAACGTCGGCTAAGGAGATGCCAATTTGACCTATGGGCGTGCCATAGAGCATATTGCGGAAAATTTCTGTGGTCATGACCAAAATTGGTGCATCCCTATGAATGGAAGCGTCTCCGGTGAGGAGTCCAACTTGATCAAAGCCAAATTTTTCGCGGAAGTCTCGGAGTTTTTGATTAGATAACGCCTTCAAGGGAGTGGTGTAAAATACCCGTTTCCCGCGAGATAAGGCGCGATAGATGGCATATTCCCCGATGAGGGTCTTTCCTGAACCTGTGGGCGCACAGACAACTACTGAACGGTCAGCATTGAGGGAGGCGATCGCTTCTTTCTGGAATTGATCTAATTCAAAGGGGAATATTGACTCAATGTCAATTTCATTAGCAGAGGCAGAATAATTCACTCAATCATAATTTACAAGCAGACTGTCTACTATCATAACGTGATTCGTGGTTTCCTACGTTGATATGAAAAGCCCAAGTTGTGAAGGTATGACTGAGCTTTTTTTAATTACTTTACTATTTCGGCAATTTTGCGGAGACCTCGCCAAGCAATTACACTGACTACTTCCGCCAAGAAGTTTGTTGCAAAATTTGATCTATTTCTTGAGGAAAAGGACAATCATCAGGAAAAGAAAAAGATTGATAATCAGAGTTCTCTCGCAGAGTCGTTAATGCGCTGATATAACATTCTATAAATATTTCATCCCAATACGGTCTTAAGCTGGGAGAGTCTTCCAATAAGCCTTTCAATTCTCGCTGACTACGCTTAATTGTTTCTGTCCAACCACGATAGTCTTGAACGTAGTCTGAATAACAAAGTTTAAGACAATGTTCTAGCATTGTGATGAGCCGATTTCGCAATTCTCGCTTTTGACTCCTTCCCAAACTTTCAATCTCCTCAATTAAGTCTTCCCAGTCAACACTATGATAATTTTGCTCTTTCAATAGATTAATTGTCTCTTCAATCCAGAGGGCGTAATCTGTTTGGGTTAGCATAGTATTTTTCCTCTTTCCCTAATTTTACACTTTTTTATCATTTTACTATTTCGGCAATTTTGTACAGAACTCGACAGGCAGATTCTAATTCGTTTTGGGTAGACAGTGGGGCAAATACTCGTGATATGGCATAGTGTTGATTTTCTAGTTTGACAAACACAATATCGTCGCCATTGGTTAACATTCCAAAGTTAGGTAGATTAGTGTTGGGACTAGCCATTAAGTAAGTCAGGGTTTGTGGCAATGCTGACCAAACTGATAACATGATTTTTTTTGATTCTAAAACAATTACCCATAGGCGGTCTTGTAATACCAGTAAATCTATTCCACCCTGGAGAGTTTCTTCGCTATCAGCTATTGTTATTTGTACAGATTCTTCTGCTTTGATGCGAAAAGGTGGATCATATAAACCTGCAACGGTAAGTAATGGAGAAACGAGTAATAGCATTACTGTACTTTCTAATAAATGCCCACCTGAACGGTGATAAAGATAACGTTTCCAGAGAATTTCTAGGTTGGTGTGGTCATTGGGATTAATTTCAGGTAATTGATCATGCCATTCTGTAAAAAAATCCTCTGATTCACTGCGACTCAAGCCAAATCGTTTTTCTGCTTCAGCGATGGTGGTGATAGTTTCAGTAACGGCTAGTGTTTGCATAGTGGATTTTTGTCTCAGTAGTTGCATCTACGATAAAATAATTTCACCGACCTGATTTTATCTAAAACTCTATTATGACTATTGCTGAACAGATTTATGCGATCGCTAAAACTCTTCCCCAAGATCAAGCTGATGCGATTCTGACTTTTGCTGAATTTATCCGTGCTAAACATCTAAATACTAACCAAACTGTTAAAAATATTGACGAGTTACCTTGGTCAGAATTTGTTTATTCACTTGCTGGAACTTGGACAGATGACTTTCCCACTTTAGAAGAAATTCGCGCTGAATCAGGACAAGACATTCTGCGGGAGAGCCTTTAAATGTACGTTTTGGACACCAACACACTGATTTATTATTTCAAAGGTCAAGGACAAGTTGCTGAAAATTTTGCTAATGTCTCTGCTCAAGAAATTAGTATTCCTACGATTGTTTTTTTTGAATTACAAGTTGGTATTGCTAAGTCCACTTCACCCGCAAAACGCACTCAACAACTTCAAGAACTTATGAGTCGGGTTAACCTGGTTTTGTTTGATAGAGAAGCTGCTCTTGCTGCTGCTAAAATTCGTGCTGAGTTGGAGCAGCAAGGAACTCCAATCGGTCAAATGGATGTTTTGATTGCTGGTACAGCCATAGCATTGCAAGCAACTTTAGTTACTCACAATATCAAGGAGTTTTCCAGGGTTTCGGGACTCACAATTGTTGACTGGTATTGATTACTAATCAATAAGCTTAACGGCTAGTCCTTGCATGGTGAATTGTTTCCGGTAGCTGTGTTTATATCGTTACTGCTACTTTACCAACTTGCGTGGATGGTTCGGGTATAGGTTGTCCATCTTCTTTTAATACTTCTAGGTATAATGCGATCGCTTCTTTAATATTTTCCTGTACTTCTGCTAAGGTATCGCCAATACTGACACAACCGGGTAAGTCGGGAACATAAGCGCCCCAGTTTGTCTGGCCACGTTCGTAGATGACTGTGTACTCAATCATTTTTTCGTTCATAATTTTGCTTGCTTCCAAATTGATGAGAGTGTACCGACTGGAATATCATCACTTGGTTTTCCGGGTACAACTACGATACCTGATTTGCTTGGATGTTTGAGGATACGATGACTACCTCTGATGCGATCTATATACCAACCATCTGCTTCCAGGATTTTGAGAACTTCTTTAACCTTCATAATTTACAAGCAGACTATTTACCATCATAACTTGATTAGTGATTTACTACATTGAGAGCAAAAGCACAAGTTATGAGGTTATGAGAGAGAGCCTTTAGATGTACATTTTGGATACCAACACCCTTGACCCGCAAAACGCACCAGTAGTGTGATATTATAGTCTGGGTATAGAAAAATTTATACAAAAGATAAATTTTTTGATACATAAAAATTAAGTGCCAATAAAAAACATGAAAAGACAAACCGAACTTTTGGCAGAAGTTGAAAGATTAATATTTATCGTAGCTATAGTCGCATTGATAACATTAGTAGCTACCTACTTCGTAGTTTCTTCAATACAAAATATTCCTCCAGGGATATTGGAGTTTCTAAAAAGTATACTTACAAATTTGATACCAGTTCCCTTTCTTTTCATATTGTCATTTGTTATATATCGACGTATTCAATCTATTCGTCATAAAAATGATACTGAAAAGTTATCTGAATTATTGGTTGAGGATGTAGTTAAGAAGTTACGTGAACCAACTACTAAAATTGGGCATTTGCTCAAGATTGAAGAAATTCTATCCAAATTTGATATAGAAACTATGTCTCAGTTGCTGAAAGAAGCTCATTATGCTGGAATAGTAGCTGTTCATCAAAGCTTATATGATAAAGATTTTGAGAAGCTCATTGGTAGATCAAAAAAAGTTACTATTTTGAATACATGGATTCCAAATCTTGATTTTTTAGCTGATGCCTTAGTAGATGCTTTAAGTAAAAAAAACACTGTGCAGATTCTGATGCTGTACCCTAATTCGGGTATTGCAACATTACGTAGTGAAGCATTACACAGGTTTGGTACTTCTAAATTTCAAGAAAACCAAGTTAGATCAGGTGTAGAACATTGTCTTGATGTATTAAGTGACATTGCTGAGAGAGTAGACGAGGAAAACAGAAAATATTTGCAGATTAAGCTTTATAATGCAATGCCTTCAATTTCTGTATATAATGTTGATGAACACTTTTTTGTAAGCCTGTTCTTTCATGGACAACTTGCTATAAAAGCCCCTCAAATCGAAGTACAGAGTGAAACTTCTATTCTGGGAAAATCAGTCTCTAGGGAAGTAGCAATGTTATGGAGTATTGGACAGGAATTTTCTGATGTGAGAAATTGGCGAACGGAAATCAGTATTATGGCTGACAAATTCTAATTATAATCCTTTAACGTTTAATAGAGAACACTAATGATTACCAATCTTGACAACGAAGAAGAGAAACTGATTGCTTTATTTAGAAGTCACAAAGTTTTTCAAGGAATTGAGTTTATATCTCAAAAGGATTTTCTTCAAATACTTCTTCAGCGAAGATTCCTTTCGCTCGAATTTACTAAAGTTTATGATATGGCGATTGATGGTCTTACAGATATAGAAGCTACCAAGATAGCTCGAAAGATTTTACGGGAAGAGTACCCTGATATCAATGGAAATACGCCATCACACAGGGAAGAATTAGTTCATGACTTAATTTCTCTTGGAGCTACGCAGTCCGAGATTTCAGGTTCTCGTCAAACAGTTACAACAACTCGTACAATTGAGGAGATTGAATCGCTTATCAGTGTTGCTGGAGCAGAACTATGCGACATCAAGTTATTAACTGTATTGAGATTTTGGGGTGAGATTTTGATCTCAGTTGAGTATGGTGAATTTTGGAAAAGAATGTCTAAGCAACTGAGTATTAGTGGAGACAATCAATCACGCTTTTACTATCCTCACTATTGTCACGATGCTAGAGAATCTATGGAGAAAGCATCACTTTTATCATCTACTCACTCAGGTAGATTGGGATCACGTTTAAGAGAAATGCTAGAAACTGAAAAAAATGGAGAATATTTTCTTGAGATGGAAAGAGAAATTTTAGATATAAAGACCAAGTTCTATGATCAGTTTACCGAACTGCCAAGTTATAAGTTACTTCTTGTGAATTAAATCACAATTTGACGGCTTGCTAATAGATAGTGTTGATGTTACTAAGATTGTCTGTACAGCTAGTTGTTTAGCGATCGTTCTCCCAGACCAATTTAATGAAATTGAGGATAGCGATTCCTACGGAGCGTTTCGCTATCGCACTATATTTTAGGGTACGTTAATGAAGCGATTAAATAAGGCTATGATATAGGGGTAAACCTTTGATTTCTTCCCCTGCTGCTAGTTTATGGAGATATAAATATGACTGTGCAATTTAGAGAAAAAGCTTTGATGGCTTATGAAACCATGCCATCAAGTCAGAAAAATAGGGTTTCTAAAGTAATAAAGCAGCTAGATGTTGATAAATCACAGCGATTAAAGTCTGATAAACTTGAGGATACAGATACGTGGGTAGTCAAAGTAGATCCCACAGTACGGCTACTATTTAAAAAAACAGATCAGGGTTTTTTGATAATTGATATTATTGACCGCAAAAAGGAAGATTATTCGTGATCACACTTTTTCCTTATAAGTTTGATATCAACAAATGTGATCAACAGATCCAAGAACTACAACATTTTCTAACAGCTAATTTAGCAATTTCAGTCAAAATAGAATAGTGTGTTTGAAGTAAGCCGCATTCCTTTAAATCAATATATGGATACTTTAACCAAAAACCGAGAGCAGATTATTGAGTCAATTAAGACATTGCCAGAAGATTCACTCACTGAACTCATCAATTTTGTTGATTACCTGCGCTATAAAGCAACTCAAAAACAATCCCAAAAAACTAGTAAAAACTTTTTGCTTTCAATTGCAGCCTTGGGAAATTCAGTAAAAAAGAGTGATAATGGAAAATATTAACGCAGCCATTTCTGGTTTCCCAATCTAATCAGCTATGCAAAACCTCACCAGAATTACCCGCAACCCAGAAGTAATGGGCGGCAAACCCTGCATCCGGGGAATGCGTGTTACAGTTGGTACTATCGTTTGCTTAATGGCATCTGGACACAGTGCAAATGATATCCTCAAGGTTTACCCATACCTTGAAGAAGCAGATATACATGAAGCTCTTGCCTATGAGACTGGTTGCCTTATAATAAACACTAGGCCTTAAAATTGGGAAGCAAGCAAATGAATACTATGGATAATTCCCCAGGGTCAGATAGATCATCAGAGATTTTAGTATCCGTGACAGAGTTACAAAATCAGCTTAATGACTTACTCAAACAACTATCACCAGAAAGATTACAAGTGCTTGCTGATTTTGCGGCTTACTTAGCAAATGCTGAAAGCGAAGCTGCAACCCAAGAACTTTTAGCAATTCCTGGATTGCTAGAACGAGTTAAGCAAAATCAAACAACTCCTAAAACCCATTACACAAACTGGAGAACCCTTCGCTCTGATGTATGAAGTTGTTCTCCATCCCGATGCCCAAAAGGTTTATGTTAATGCTGATAAAGCCCTAGCAAAGAAAATTGCCCGATGTTTACAGCAGTTAGAGCAAACCCCCCAGTCGCACCCTAACATCAAAGCCCTCAAGGGAGATTATGCAGGGTACTATCGCTACCGAATCGGCGACTACAGGGTAATCTATTCGATAGAGGATGAAGTGGTGCAGGTATTTGTTGTGGCTATCGCTCATCGCAGCGAAGTATATGAACAGTAAATGTGAGTTATGATTTTACTGGTAGATTGGATCAACAACCTCACTTATCACCCTTTCCCCAATTCCTGAGCGCGTTCTTTTGAGGCTTTGACGGCTTCAATGACAGCAGAACGAAAACCGGCTTTTTCTAAGGCGCTGACACCGGCAATAGTTGTACCACCGGGACTGGTAACTCTATCCTTGAGTTCCGCTGGGTGGATTTTTGTTTCTTGTAACAGTGTAGCTGTTCCTAAGACCGTTTGTACAGCTAGTTGTTGAGCGATCGCTCTTCTATGCTAAGTGAATGAAATTGAGGACAGCGATTCCTACGGAGCGCTTCGCTATGATGTAAAAACGCAAGTTATTACCTTCTCAAGTATAAACTGGGGATTTTTAGTCATCTGAAGATGACTTTTGCTATTAGACTGGGAATTCATTCCCAGGCGGGCTACAGGTTTTACGTTAAATTACCCAATTCTCACAAACTTCTTGCACTACCAAAGGTCATCTTTATGCCACCAATACCACTTTACTTGATTCTCATCACTCTCTTGCTGGTTGTTATCCCATCTCTATTTACTATTTTTCTTCGCATATCTCTTTATCTCCATTTAATAATTGACTAACGAAGTCCAAAGATTAATCAAAACAATATCAGCGGGGGGACAACGGAAAATTATCCAAACATTAGAAGCTAGATTTCAAGAAGCTAGTAAACAATTAGAACAGGTAAACACAGGAGCATTAATAGATCAAATTTATAGTCAGGAAACAATCAAGGGATTTACCTTTACCTGTGAACAAATAGATTATTTATGTCGCATTTTGCCAAATTTACTGTTAGCTTTTGGGTTACTGGGAACTTTTTTAGTATAATGAAGACCTAAACGTTTGTCTAAGTAGGTAAACAAAATAAAAATGAGGGGTATTGCGTTTTGTAAAATGGCTGAAACCCAATCAGAATCTCGCATTGAGACAACTTTACATACCGTTATATACCTTTAAATTTTTCTGTTCACCTACTTACTTAGGTGAACACAATAAAACCAATCTGTGTAAAGAAAGGTAAAATCGCCCAAACCCTCTTCACTCTTGCCTCTTGCATGAGTGCCTCTTGCCTTGCCATAACGACGATTTTCAATGCTAACCTACTTAACTGGCGAAACAAAATCACTTTTTCACCCTCGCAAACAGAAATGGTCAGAACATTTTACCTGGAGTCCTGACGGTACAAGAGTGGAAGGTATAACTGCTATAGGTCGCGCTACAATAATTAGGCTACGCATGAACAACCCAGTGATTATATTTGCTCGTAAACGGTGGGTAATAAGTGGTTGGCATTCTCCTAATGATTGATAGTATAAAAAACGGCTATGACACAAGAACCGATACAAGTAATTGGCGGCGGACTCGCGGGAACAGAAGCAGCATGGCAAATAGCCCAAGCTGGCGTGCCTGTGATTCTCCACGAGATGCGCCCTAAACGCTTCAGTCCTGCCCATCATACCGAAAATTTGGCAGAATTGGTCTGTAGTAACTCTTTCGGGGCTATGGCGAGCGATCGCGCTGCCGGTCTCTTACACGAAGAATTACGCCAACTCGGTTCTATTGTCATTTCCAAAGCAGATGAACACGCAGTCCCCGCTGGTGGGGCTTTAGCGGTAGACAGAGGACAATTTGGGGAAGATCTAACCCAAACCTTAGCAAATCACCCTTTAATTGATTTCCGTCGCGGGGAAGTTACCGCAATTCCTGAAGGTATTGTTGTTTTAGCTTCTGGTCCTTTAACCAGTCCCGATTTAGGCGCAGATTTACAGCGATTTACGGGGATGGAATATCTCAACTTTTTTGATGCTGCGAGTCCCATTATTACGGGAGATTCTATCAATAAAGATATTGCTTTTATGGCTTCTCGCTATGACAAAGGTGAGGCAGCTTATCTAAATTGTCCGATGAATAAAGAGCAGTATTTACAATTTCGAGAAGCACTTTGTCAAGCGGAACAAACAGAATTAAAAGACTTTGAAAAAGAAACAGCGAAATTTTTTGAAGCTTGTTTACCAATTGAAGAAATGGCAAGACGGGGAGAAGATACCATGCGTTATGGACCGCTCAAACCAGTGGGTTTATCTGATCCTCGCAATGGAGAACGTAATTATGCGGTAATTCAATTACGACAAGAAGATAAAGCCGGTCAACTTTGGAATATGGTAGGTTTTCAAACTAATTTACGTTGGGGTGAACAAAAAAGAGTATTTCAAATGATTCCCGGTTTAGAAAAAGCCGAGTTTGTCAGATTAGGAGTCATGCACCGCAATACTTTTTTAAATGCACCACAGTTGATGTCTGCAAGTTTGCAATTTAAAGAACGTCCAACGTTATTGGCTGCGGGACAATTAATAGGAACAGAAGGTTATACTGCTGCATCTGCTGGAGGTTGGTTAGCGGGAACAAATGCTGCTAGATTAGCTTTAGGAAAAGAACCCCTAATTTTGCCCGTGACAACGATGATGGGGGCTTTATTTGAGTTTATCAGATCCGCCGCACCAAAGCATTTTCAACCGATGGCTCCTAATTTTGGCATTGTGCCAGATTTGGGTGTGAAAATTAAGAGTAAACCGGAAAAATACGGACGTTATCGGGATAGATCCTTGGCAGATTTGGCAACTTGGAAAACGGAAAATTTAGCCGTTTAAATTAATAGGAGGAAGTGTTTTAATCTTTCTCCTTCAACATCACTAAACCATGTATTCCCACTGCTGTAATCACACCTCCCAATAATCCCCAAGTAGCATCAGCAAAAACATTAATTCGATGGGCTAAAGCTCGATGATATGCAAATTGTAAAGTTCTTTCATTAGGCTTTTCCTCTTTTACCAATTTTTCTAAATAATTTTCAGCTTTTATTAGTGCGTCATAATCAGTACCAAAATAATAAAGGGATATCAATACTACCAATAAACCAGGGATGACTAAAGTAAGTAATAAAATTCCTGGGCGTGTCTTCATAAAAACATTTAATATTTTTAGTTTATTATACACAAAAATAATGTATAAAATTAATTAAACCACAATCAAGTTAAATAACCTCAAAAATTTTTAAATGCACAAAGGGAAATTAACGATCTGGAAAGATGATCGCGGATTTGGATTTATTCAATTAGATGATACAGAAAAGAAAGTTTTCTTGCATATCTCCAGTTTAAGAAATAAGCGCAAACGCCCTCAAGAAGGAGATATTATTAAATACCAACTAACAACTGATGAAAAAGGCAAACTCACGGCTATTAACGCCTCTATTCAGGAGAAATTTCTAGGGTGGATGATTGGTTTACTTGTTTTATCAATTTTACCTATTTGGGGAACAGTCAAGCTGTCAATGATTTATAGAAATCCTTTACCGATAGCTATTTATCCAATGACAGGATTAATTACTTATTGGTTTTATGCACATGATAAAAAACAAGCAACTGATGGAAATTGGCGTACTCCTGAACAAACTTTACATTTCTGGGAGTTAATCGGTGGATGGATTGGTGGTTTTATTGCTCAGAATACACTTCACCATAAGAGTAAAAAGTCTTCCTATCAGTCAGTTTATTGGATTATTGTAGCTATTCATTTGGCTGGTTGGACGTATTGGTTATTTTTGCAGCCATACAATTTGAGACTGGGATGAGTGTAAGCATTGTTTATCCGTAAAACTTGGTGATTTACTAAATCTGTATGACTTAACTTTATTTTTTAGCAAATACAAGGTTAGAATGACAAAATTATATTGTGCTTGAAACTATAAAAATTGTCAAAACAACTAACTAACAATGTGTTTCCCGGTTCTGTTGTCAAACTAGATAATGGTTTAACACTCATTCACCAAGAGATATCCACTACACCCGTAGTGGTAGCTGACGTTTGGGTGCGTGCGGGAACTAACCTAGAACCAGAACCTTGGTTTGGAATGGCACATTTTCTAGAACACATGATTTTCAAAGGGACATCAAACCTGCTTCCTGGAGAATTTGATTATCACATCGAAAAAATTGGCGGGGTGAGTAATGCCGCAACAAGCCACGATTACGCCCATTATTCCATTACAACCGCTGCTAATCACCTAGAGCATACTCTTCCCCATTTAGGGGAATTACTCCTGAATGCAGCCATTCCTGACGATGAATTTATCAGAGAACGGGATGTGGTGTTAGAAGAAATCCGTAGTTACAATGATGATCCCGATTGGGTTGGTTTTCAATCTCTTGTGAAAAATGTTTACCAACGCCACCCTTATGGACGTTCTGTACTGGGAACTGAGGAAGAATTAATGCAGCATTCCCCGGAAGCTATGCGCTGCTTTTATCGCAGTTACTATCAACCAGAAAATATGACTGTGGTTGTGGTGGGAGGAATTGGTGAAAAAGCCGCGAGGGAATTGGTTAACCGTTCGTTTGCAGATTTTCCGCAACGGGATAATTGTCCCCAATTTACCAAAGTTCCAGCACCGCTAATTAACGGAATTCGTCGTCATGAGTTAATCTTACCCAGACTAGAACAAGCGCGGTTAATGATGGCTTGGAAAGTACCGGGAGTAGAAGAAATTCGGGCTGTTCATGGTTTAGAATTATTATCAGTCCTGCTAGGAGAAGGGAGAATTTCTCGGTTAGTATCTGATTTGCGGGAAGAAAAGCAACTTGTTCAAGAGATTTGCTGTAATTTTTCTCTCCAACAAGAATCAAGTTTATTGACAATTACGGCTTGGTTAGAATCAGAATATCTAGAACGAGTTGAGGATTTGATTTGTGATCATTTACAAGAATTACAAGATCAAGAAATTAGCACGTCAGAACTAAATCGTATTCAAAGGTTTTTATGTAATGATTATGCCTTTTCTACGGAAACACCAAATCAGCTAACTAATTTTTATGGTTATTATCATACTATTGCTAACGCTGAATTAGCTGTTACCTATCCTCAAGAAATCCAGTCTTTCAATCCTCAAGAACTGCAAAAATTAGCTCAACAGTATCTTTCATCAGCTAATTATGCGGTCACCATGCTCAAACCTTGTTAATTATTAACTGAAAATGCAAACTATTAATAGTCGCTCTCTGATTCATCGCACCGTATTAAGTAATGGCATTGTTTTGTTAGTATCAGAAAATCAAGCTGCTGATATTATTGCGGGACGGATTTTTATTCGCGCTGGTAGTTGTCATGAACAGCGAGAAAAAGCAGGGTTAGCTCATTTGTTGTCAGCGGTGATGACAAAGGGATGTGATGGTTTATCGAGTTTAGAAATTGCCGAAAAAGTTGAATCTGTGGGAGCTAGTTTAAGCACAGATGCGGCTACAGACTATTTTTTGCTATCTTTGAAAACTGTCACTACTGATTTTATTGACATTTTATCATTAGCCGGACAATTATTGCGATCGCCTACTTTTCCTGAAAATCAGGTAGAACTAGAAAAGCGGTTAGCAATCCAAGATATTCGTTCCCAAAAAGAGCAACCTTTTAGTCTGGCTTTTGAACAATTGCGTCAGGTAATGTACCCAAATCATCCCTATTCTATGTCAGTTTTAGGTGATGAAACAACGATGAGCAGCATTACCCGGTCTGACTTAGTAGAATATCACCAAACTCATTTCCGTCCTGATAATATTGTCATTAGCATTGCTGGACGCATTACCCCAGCAGAAGCTGAGAAATTAGTAACAAAGATTTTTGGTGATTGGGAAATACCAAATTCTGCCCAACCTACCCTGAATTTACCACCAATTACTGTATCACCTAAACCTTGCCTCAAACCCTTAAATACACAACAATCAATTATCATGCTGGGTTATTTAGGACCATCAGTAACTAACCCAGAATATGCAGCCCTCAAGTTACTTGCTACCTATTTAGGCAATGGTCTTTCTAGTCGTTTATTTGTAGAATTACGGGAAAAGCAAGGTTTAGCTTATGACGTATCTGCTATTTATTCAACTCGACTTTTTCCCGCTGCCTTTGTAGTTTATATTGGCACTGCACCGGAAAATACCAAAGTTGCTTTTAATGGACTTCGCCAGGAAGTAGAACTATTGTGTAGCACCGAACTGTCAGCAGAAGCATTACAAACTGCTAAAAATAAAATCATTGGTCAATATGCTTTGGGTAAACAAACTAATGGACATATTGCTCAAATATATGGTTGGTACGAAATTTTGGGTTTAGGGATTGAATTTGATCAACAATTTCCCGAATTAATTAATAATGTCACTGCAACGGAAGCAATTACATCCGCTTGTAAGTATTTACAAGCACCATACCTATCTTTAGTTGGACCAGAAGAAGCCATTCAGACAGCTATTTTGTGAAACCTTAAATTTAAGTAGTGAGACAGAATTAATTACACAATGTCATTGCGTTAGCGCAGCGTGGCGTTAGCCATATGGAACGAAGTGAAATCAAGCAATTCCAAGGGTTGTGATTGCTTCCCTTCGCTCGCAATGACTGTAAATATTTTTGTCCAATTACTTACTAGGTTGGGTTGACGCAAGAAAACCCAACCTAGTAAAATCCTGGAAATATGCGGTGATGTTTGATCTTCATGCCCAAAAAATTAACAACTAACAAAGCGATCGCAATAGGTGTAAGATCAGCATCAGAAAATTATACAAAAGTTGTATGAAAAATACTTTGATAGCTAGTATTCCCAACATGGGCGCAAATTCTTGGTATTGCTTAATCTTGTTAACCACAACACCCGCCTTAATTACTTCCACTGGGTTCATTTCCACAGCCACACCACTCAAAATTGTCCAAGTTAACACAGACATTAAAATTAATCGTCCGTCCCTGAACATGGGTAGTCAAGGTGAACGAGTTACCGAACTTCAAGCCGCTTTAAAACTTTTAGGCTTTTACGCGGGCGCTGTAGATGGTAAATATCAACAAAGTACAGTCATTGCCGTTGCCCAATTTCAACAAGCTGCCAGTTTAAACCCCACTGGTAATGTAGATAATATCACATGGCAAAAACTATTTCCCAGCCCCTCAACTATTACCGCTACCACAGCCAAACCTGCCAGTAGTTTTACAACTGTTCCCACCCAACCGGTAAGAGTTACAAAACCACAAATTACCAAACGCCCAACCACCAAAAATCCACAAAATACCAGCATTCAACCCACTCCTCCCCATCAACAAATGCCCGGTATCCAATATACTGACGAAGGATGGCCAATTTTGCGTTTACCCATGAGTGGTACAGAAGTGATTAAATTGCAAAAACAACTACAAAACTTGGGGTTCTTAAATGGTAAAATAGACGGATATTTCGGACTATCCACAGAAACCGCAGTCAAAGCTGCACAAGTTCGTTATGGCTTAAAACCTGACGGTGTAGTCGGTGGTGGTACATGGAAAGTTTTCTTAAAACGCACTTCCCAATAAGTAGGTGAACACAATAAAAACAAACTGTGTAAAGAAACGTAAAATCGCCCAAACCCTCTTGCCTCTTGCCTCTTGCCTTTTGCTTTGCCATAACGACAATTTTCAACGCCAACCTACTTAACATTAAACTATGAAGCACTTTATTTTAACTTGGCTTGGTACTGCGGTAGCATTGTTAATTACCTCTAAAATTGTCCCCGGAATTATTCTCACGAGTTTTACTGCTGCCTTAATTGCCGCTGTTATCATTGGTTTAGTAAATGCCATTGTCCGGCCAATTTTGCAGATTTTAGCATTTCCCATTACCTTAATAACTTTAGGTTTATTTACCCTTGTAATTAATGGTTTAACTCTATGGTTTGCTAGTGCGATAACTCCCGGTTATGGTTTTGAAATTCGGGGTTTTATTCCTGCTTTTTTAGGTTCAATTGTTTTATCAATTGTCTCTGGTATTATTAACCAAATAGTTAATATGCTTGACTAAATATTTAGTTTCTAATCACTTTTAGCCACAGCTACTGTGACTGCTCCCATTTCCCCTGATAATCGAAAAATCTGTTTAGGAACTAATAATATTATTTTCGCAGATGTGATTTTCGAGACTGCCAGCATAGCCGAAGCCTCAGCTACGCTAGATGTTTCCACAAACTTAGTAATACTATGATTAGGATGGGGAACAAGGACACTATTTAAAAGTTCAGCACTAAAGACTTTCAAAAGTAACTGTTCTGAGTTACAAAATTCTACTAAACCAATTTCTGAGGCTTTCTTATCAATAGTTGCAATTCCAGATATTTCACTATATATAAGTTGGTATTCTTGAAAAACCTGTTTAATTGCAGTATTAATTAGGTTCTGAGAAACTCCCTTTTGACAACCAATTCCTACCCATAACAATTTTTTGTCTGTCACATTATGCACTTTGTTTTGTAATATTGAGTATCCCGCAAATAAGAACTAATTAGCTTAAAATCTGCCGATTTGTAATCCTTAAAATACGGAAAACCTATCATTGCTGGTTATATAGTCCTGAATCTATTCCTGCTTGTTGAACTAACCACCACCAACTATTGTGACTACTTCTAAGCGATCGCCATTTTTGATTTGAGTTTCTGTCCAAAATTGACGATGTAATATTTCACCGTTGTATTCTACTGCGATTAAGCGCAGATTAAAACCCAACTGTTGCAGTAATTCTGGTAAAGCAGTTGGGGATACACAATTTCGCGTTTCTCCATTGACTTGGAGATGAATTTGATTGGACATAAATAAAAACTTTGAATTTAGGAATTATAAAAATTATAGGAGTTTGGGTTACATTTATAGTTGACGGCGATTATAAATCGCTACTACCGCTACTACACAAACGAAGTCCACCTACGTAGACCAATGAAAAATCAAGGGTTTCAGGGTTTTGACCAAGGTATTGTCATGGTAAAGGTGGATAAGCAAGATGAGCAAAAAGTTCAATAACTTTAGGGGTGAGTGGATCTGCAATAAAATATTTGATACACACGCTGGTATCTAATACGCATCTAAAAGTAGTAGTCATCTGTCCCGATCTGCTCTAATCATTTCTGTACTATCTGGTAATCCAAAATCGGCAGGATTTAAGCGCCGACGATTGCGACTTTCCTCTAGGACTTTTAGAACATTTTGACGACGTTGTGTTTCTGTTTGCTGTTGTTTTTCCTGTAAGGCTTTATGTAATAGTGTCACAACTTGAGATTCTATGGAATCATTTTCAGATTCAGCTAATTTTTGTAGTTCTTGATATAGTTGATCGGGTAAAGTGATGACATTAAAATTATTCATCTGTCAAACTCCCAAGGTTATTTATTAATAATGGTAACACGATATATTAAGGACCACACTTCATCGTTAAAGATAGGGGGGAGTGTGAACAGTTACCATAATTACTGTCAACATTCCTGATTTATTTAATTCGGTGCAGTTGCGAAAGAAAATACTGAGTTGACAATGTAGGTTGATCTGATTCGATAAGCGATCGCACTACAGCTACCCGTTGCGCTCCTGCATTCATCACATCATTCAAATTACTCATATCTATTCCCCCAATCGCAAACCAGGGAATTTGACAATTTTGGGATACATATTTCACATATTCTAAACCCGCTGCGGCTTTACCCGCTTTCGTCGGTGTTTCATACACAGGTCCCACACCAATATAATCCGCACCTTCGGCAATTGCCCCTTGCATTTCTTGAGGATTTGTGGTAGAGCGTCCGATAATACGCTGAGTTCCTAGTAATTGACGCGCTATAGCAATGGGCATATCCTGTTGTCCCAAATGGACACCATCAGCGTCCACAGCCAAAGCCAAATCCACCCGATCATTAATAATGAATAAAGCACCGTAATGGTGACATAATTCCCGCAGTCTTGTCGCCCGTTCTAGGCGGACTAAATCATCAGCAGTCTTTTCCCGATACTGTAACAGAGTTAAACCACCTTGAAGAGCCGCTTCGGCAATGGCGAATAAGTTATCTGTGGGAGATGTTACTAGATATAAATGCGATCGCCATAATAACTGATGACGCTGATAACCCATCAAATTACTTTCTAGGGTATAAACCTGATAACGCATTTGTTTACAAGCTATCCCCATATTTCCATGATAAAGTTTGCCATATTCTTCTAATACACGCAATGCTTCTTGCACACGGCAAAAATTAGCCTGTAATAGCGATGTAATATCAGCCCTTTGTTCCTCTTGGGGGTGACTTAAATCCGTTCCTGTATCACCCGGTGTATCGCGGGCTGCGCGGATTTCTGCCGTATGCCAAGCACCCAACTCTTGGCGCAAGTGTTTACATATACCTGAAAACTGGGCATTATTTAAACCAAACCGACACCACTCTTCAATAATTCGCAAACCCTCACGAGCGCGATCCAAATTAGCATCTAAAATGCGATAAACAGTTTGTTGTGTGTGACTATGGGCTGAAACCATTACAAAACCTCATTTTTAATGTTTTTATAGTAATAGCCAGCTTGATTCATATTTTAATATTTTGATTATTAAATATTTGCTAACTAATCGCGGTCAATTTGTCAAGATACAAGTAACATCATGGACATACTACTATATAAATAGTATAAAAATTGATTGTATAGCAGTTGCCAGATAGCTGTTGATATCCAGTCTCAGATCCAAATAGACTTTCAGTGTTGTTACTATAAGTTTCAGAGGAGTTTTAGAAACAATGATAATCCCCCAAAAATCTGTGAACACCCTGCATAACTCCCTGAGTTGCTCAATTCTGAGTTTAACAGTTGGTTTAGGAGTGACGAGTACAATACTCTTGATGACAAGTGTAAGTAGTGTATTTGCTCAAGTTCCGACGGTCGGCGAACAAATACTTCAAGGTGAAAAAACAATTTCTCAGATTAACCAGTCATTTGTCAACCCCAGTACAGGAAATGACAAAACAGGTAATGGTAGTATCAGCGCACCTTGGCGGACAATTAGCCAAGCCTTGGAAGCATCACCATCCAATAGTGTAATTATCCTCTCTTCTGGTACATATAGCGCCCAAAGTGGAGAAGTATTTCCTTTAATTTTGAAACCAGGTATAGCCATTCAGGGCAATATTAACAATAAAGGCCAAACTGTGACAATTACTGGTGGTGGCGAATTTCTCAGTCGCAAGTTTGGTGGTCAAAATGTGACTATTGTTGGTGCTAACCAAGCTAGTTTGAGTGGTGTTACCGTTACTAATACCAATCCTCGTGGTTATGGACTATGGATTGAATCCAGTAACATTGTAGTTCGGGAAAGTACCTTTACTAATAATACCCAAGACGGAATTGCGATCGCTGGTGATGGCACACCCAGTATTAGTAAAAATGTTTTTGTTCGCAATGGTGCTAATGGCATAACTATTTCTGGGAATGCTCGCCCCGAAATCAGGGAAAATATCTTTCAAGAAACTGGTTTTGGGATTAATATTGCCCAAAATGCGTCTCCGGTGGTGGTAGCTAACCAAATTCAGAATAACAGATCAGGGATTATTATCCAAGCCAATGCTACACCGATGTTAAGGAATAATTTTATTCAAAATAACAGAGAAGATGGTCTAGTTGTAATTGCCCAAGCTAAACCAGATTTAGGTAGTAGTTATGACCCAGGCAAGAATATCTTTCGCAATAATGGTCGTCTTGACATCAATGCCAAAGCTGCTAAATTGGTAATTTCTGCGGCTGGAAATAATTTGGTTAGCGATCGCATCAGCGGTAATGTGGATTTGAAAGGTACAACCGCATCTACAGACAGAATTTCTGGTACTAATCCTTCACTAACACCAAGTTCAGTCCGCAAACCTATCACTTTTACTCCCTCTCAAAGAACGGTAACACCCTTAAAAGTTCAACCTGTTGCCAATCCCAATCAATTACCATCATTACCCAATAATTTAGCGGATTCCCCTCGGTTTAATTATACCCAACTTGATTCGGGCGCTATTGAATTTGTCGCCCCTCAAGCAGCTATTGTATCAAACCCCGAAATGTCTACGGCTACTGGTCAAAATGTCAGTTACCGGGTGTTAGTGATGGTTGCCAATAAGCAGCAAGAGAATTTAGTCGTTTCTCTAGTTAATGATGCTTTTCCCAAGGTTTGGCAAGGTCGTAGGGTGATGCAGGTGGGAATTTTCAATAGTCAAGAAAGTGCCGCTAAAGCAGTAAACCTCTTTAATAGCAAAGGGTTAAAATCAGTGGTTGAGACTGTGAAGTAATGGGTAATGGGTAATGGGTAATGGGTAATGGGTAACAACTGACCACTGACCACTGACAACTGACAACTAACAACTGACTAAAATGCCAACTCCAATCTTTCACTGGTCATGGATTTGAGTTTGGAGGTGAAGGATTCGGTGCGATCGCTCTTTTGGGGCATAAACTGACCAATAGGAGGATGATTGGCTGTTGCTGTGAGCATTAACTGTTGGGCAGGTGGGGGTGAAATTTCCTCAATAACTTGCTTTTGTCTGATATTTCCGGTTAATTGCCCAAAAGAAGGCACTGGGGCTAGGCTTTTTGGAGCATAGTCTCGGTTTTCTTCTATTGGCTGTAAATTCTTATTTATTTGATACTTATAACTCACTGGAGCAGGTAATAAACGAAGATTTTTATATTCTTCCATCCTGATTTCCTGTTTAGTGGGTGGTAAAACTTGTAGAGGCGCAGAAGTGAGCCGTTCAGGGAATTTGCTACAAATCATGCGCTCAAATTCCATATTGAAATGGTAGGTTGTCTCGCCCTTTCGTCGCCAAAAGTTCAAGATTTGCTGTACAGATACGGCTTTATAACGACCTTGATACAAAGCTTCGATAACTGCTAAGTGTAACCAATGCAGGGGATATTCAGATTGCCATTGGTTAATCAACTCACTGGCATTGTATCCGTTGAGATCAAAGCTGTAGTGAGTTAATAACTTAGCTGCTAGTTCCGCAGGAGGTGCGAAAGTTTGAGTGACCGGGGCTGTTGTTAACATGGGCTGTGAGTTATAGGCAATAGGTATAAACATTGCACCCATCGCATCTAGTCTAACGTACTTTTGGCTACATTAGTGTTTTTTTTCACCAGCAGCAAAAATTATAGGCAGTGTTTTCTATTCTACTTGTCAATTGCTGATATGCAAAACAATATATGGTGAGTTAATAACTTTTGTGCGTTGACTAGTGACTAATGCCTGATACACCATTGCAGCAACTTCAGCACGGGTGGCTTCTCTGGTTGGTGCTAGTAAATTGGGGTCGGGATAATTAACAATAATTTTTTGCTGGGTGGCGATGGTGACGGCTGTGCGGGCGTATTCGGGAATTTTCTCTTGGTCAATGTAGGTCAGGGTTTTTTGATCACTTGCCACAAGTCCCAGTCCGTTGACTAGGGAGACGATGACTTGCAGCCGTTGGACGTTTTGGGTAGGACGGAAGGTGCGATCGCTAAATCCGCCCACAAAACCGCCTCTGGCTGCGATTTCAATGGCGTTAGCTGCCCAAAAATCCTTGGCTATATCTGTAAATTCTGGGGACGGACGTTTGGCTGGGGGATTAAAGGCGGCAGCAATTAAAGCTGTATATTGAGCGCGGCTCATGGCTTGATCTGGTTGGTATGTGCCATCAGCAAAACCCTGGGTTAAGTTCATACTAACTAATGCCCGAATAAATGGTTCTGCCCAATGACCAACAATATCGGAAAAAGAGGGAATCTCTGTCTCTGGTTTGACAATATAGGCGGAGGGTAGGGGATTTTCTTGACCGGTGGCGACTAATGCCTGATAAATTAGGACTGCGATTTCCGCGCGGGTAATTTCCCGCAGTGGTTCTAATTGATCTGGTTGGGGATAATTGACGACTAATAGTTTTTGCGTAGCTACGGTGGTGGCATTGGTAGCGTAGCTGGGAATTTGGGCGCGATCGCGGTATACCATTAAGACGTTAGGATTACCACCACTCAAGTTTAAACCGTTGACAATGGAGACTATTGCTTGAATTTTGGTGATGTTATTTCCGGGTCGAAATGTACCATCGGGAAAGCCTTTCAAAAAGCCTCTATCGGACGCACTGGCTATGGCTTTGGCAGCCCAAAAGTCGGATTTGACATCTTTGAATTTATCTAGTTGATTACTTTCTGGTAGTTGGAATGTTTTGGTGATTAAGGCTGCGTATTGGGCGCGGTTAACAGGTGTGGCTGGTTGAAAAGTGCCGTCGGGAAAACCGTTAATAATATCTTTACTGACTAAGGCTTCGACGAAGGCTGCCGCCCAATGTCCTTCTAAATCAGCAAATCTACTGCTAACTCCAATTTGACTGGGGGTGTCAGCGGTAGCAGCGATGAAATCTATTGCCCCAATTACCTGGGGAACACTTAATTGATTACCGACGGAGATAATTTTTTGATCTGTGACATTTTGTAAATCGAATTTACCCTGTTCTCGAAAAATGTTGTCGGCTGGGTCTTGGGGACTGCCTAAATCGGGAGTGGCATTACCGGCGATTAACAGACCGCCTTGGGTATTGCTGGTGATCAGATTTCGCCGTAATACTGGTTTAGCATCACGAGATAGGGCGATCGCTGTCCCATTGGCTAAAAGTTGGTTATTGGCGACTAAAGGGGCGGCAAAGTCACTAATGGCTATGCCTAAAGCATTATCTTGAAATACATTCCGCAGCACTTCTCCTTTGCTATTCTTGGCTATGACCAACCCACAGACTTTGTTATTAATAAATAAATTATCCACAATCCCCGGTTTGCTATTGCCGGTAATGAAGATGCCTTCTCTAGTACAATCCTTAAATGTACTATTAGCTACAGTCGGTATTGATGATTCAATCCACGCCCCAGTCCCTTTAGCGGCAGGATTCATCACTGTCATACCTAAAAGACTAGCATCACCTAGTAAGAGTAATGTAATATTCTGTATTCCAAAACTAGAGCTTTGATATTCCCCACTGCCGGCAATAATCGTTTCCTGACCTTTATTTGCTTCATTTCCTACTACTAATACTCCCGGTGCAATGACTAAGGGAAATACTTCACCATTGGCTGTGCTGTAAGTTCCACTGGCTAACTGAATAATTGTTGATGTTTTCGCTTGTTTAAGGGCGCGGGTAATGGTTTTGAGGGGATCAGAACGAGAACCAGTATTAGCATCGTTTCCTGTCACAGGATTAACATAGAGTGTGGCAACAAGACTAGAATTAACCATAAATTTTTAAACGAGCAGGGTTTTAATGGTGACATCCATAATTAACCATATTTTTAGCACAATCAGGAAGAAGGAAGAGGTTTTGGGCAACTTTACTTTTTGTTACATATTTCAGTTTTTTCCGGTTTATCTACTTAAGGGACTTCCAATTAAAAAAATCCCCAAAAGTTTCTTGTGGTGCGGGCATCTTGCCCGCTAATTACCAAGGACAGGCAGGATGCCCATCCCACGAGATTGGATTATCTTTTTTGTGGAGTTCTCTAAGTAGGTGAACACAATAAAACCAAACTGTGTAAAGAAACGTAAAATCGCTGCAAACTTCTTTACTCTTGCCTCTTGCCTTGCTATAACGACAATTTTCAACGCCAACCTACCTATCTCCATGAAAATAGCGGTCAAATAAAGCTTGTGCAGATTGGCGGTGTTGTTCCACTAATTGAGGAGGGGACAACATTTCTGCTTTGTCCATATAACGATAAACCCAGCGGCTAAATTCATTTAAAGACCGAGGTGGTAAATCTACAGCATATTCTATATAAGTATGTTGCCCAGTTTTATCAATCAATCCAGTGGTAATTTTTTGATGAGGATGACGACGCTCTCCTTCCAAAATAAATGCTGATACTGGCGGAAAAAACCGGACTTTCACATTAATTAAGTTGAGAGTTCCATCTAATTCTAATTTTTGCGGTTCTGGTTCACCTAAATTTAAACCCCAGCCATTTTCTAGTAACTTATATGCTTTAACTAAACTTTCTTTTTGTTTTTCTAAACCCCTGGGCAAGATTTTAATAAAAATACAATGATTATTAAAACGGTTTAATCTTCCTATGGCTAAATGTCCATTTTCACAATATTCATACAGTAAATACCAAGCAATATCATGGTAAATTAATTGTAGGGGAAAAATCTGTATCCGTCCAATCCGATTAAAACCATAAAAGTCATTACTCCGAGAAATTTCAATGGCTTCTCCCTTACTAATAGCTTTTTCTAATAATGGTAATTTATGAAATAGTGTATCGCGGGTTTCTCCCTGAATTACCATTTCTTCTGGGTCGGTATGAATAATAGCCCGGTTAAGATGTTGCCGAGTAGGATAAAAAAAATCACCCTTGAGTTCCATATCTAACCCACGTAATCTTTTACTAAGAGTTTCATGAATGCGTCTAGCTTGGGCATCACCTTGATATTGAGCTTGAGAGGCTAAAGCATTAAATGCTACTTTTAATTCTGCGATAGAAAGCGCACCAGTACCTAAATAATATCCCCAACGATACATCCGCCGATCAAGGATAGCGTAACGTCTGAGGGTTTCTAAATCTTTGCGTAATGTCGGAATTGCTGGATATTCTGCGGGTAATTCTATATCCAATTCTGCTGCTAATTTTTGCAGATATACTTTCACAGAACTAATTGCATCATGATTCTCATTGTTACTGAGATCAAAAAAATCAGGACTACCTATACCTGGATGTTTTAATAATGTAGCAATTAACAGCAGTAAGCGTTCAAACGCTAACCGTTCTGTGTAAGGATGAGTAGGTTTTTTAGGCATGGTAAAGGAATCACTGGCAGGAATTTATAGTAAATTAATCTCAGTGCAAAAAGAAAATATTTAGAATGCTAATAAAAATTGGCTGTAAGCATTGTCAATATTGCTTTAGGGAAGATAACTATAATAATTTAGTTTATAACCTTTTTCTAGCTTTTGGCTAATTCTGCGGTTATGGTAGTCAATAGACTTCTCCGGTAAAGTAGAGACGTTCCATGGAACGTCTCTACTTTACCGGAGAAGTCTAATATCATTACTTTGAAGTCAGTCTTTTTAGCACCATGTATATTTCCCGACGTTCTGCCACTGTCAGAAATGTTTCTATATCTACTGTTAATGGTGGTATTACTTTAGTGATTTTGTTGATTGCACCTTTAGGTTTAGCAGCAGTAATTATCAATACTATGTTAGTCGCTGTTGCTACTTATATAGTTGCCAGTGCAGCCGATAAGTAGGTTGGCGTTGAAAATTGTCGTTATGGCAAGGCAAAAGGCAAGAGGCAAGAGGCAAGAGTGAAGAGGGTTTGGGCGATTTTACGTTTCTTTACACAGTTTGGTTTTATTGTGTTCACCTACTTAGAGTTGTTTTGTGGTTAGAACCGGAACAGAATGCAGAATTAACATCTTCTGGAAACGGTGAATATCGTTCTCCCAAGAAATCTAATTTACAACGTTGGTGGCGTTAATAATGTAAGTTGCTAGTTAGGTAAATTGTCAGAACCAGGATGTCCAGGATTAAAGGATGAACAGGATGAAATTTCTGTTTTCATCACCAATTAAGTAGGTTAGCCTTGAAAATCGTCGTTATGGCAAGGCAAGAGGCAAAAGGCAAGAGGCAAGAGTGAAGAGGGTTTGGGCGATTTTACTTTTCTTTACACAGATTGGTTTTATTGTGTTCACCAATTACCTATTACCAATTACCCATTACCAGCTTCAACGAGATAACTAGCAACTTGAGTTAATAATTGATAATTTCATGCAAACTCTTTATGTTTCTGAGCAGAATTGCTATGTGTGTTTACAAAAAGAAACTTTGCTAGTTAAGCAAGGGGAAACTGTATATGCTGAAGTCCAGTTACCTCTGTTAGAGCAAATTCTGATCTTTGGGAAATCCCAATTAACCACCCAAGTTATTCGTGCTTGTTTATGGCGAGATATTCCTATTGCTTACTTATCACGCATGGGTTATTGCTATGGCAGAATTTTACCCATTTCTAGGGGATATCGGCAGTTATCACGTTATCAACAACAATTATCTCCTGTAGAAAAGTTGATTACTGCTAGGGCTATGATTAAAGGTAAGTTAAAAAATAGTAGGGTGTTGTTGCGAAGACAAAGGAAAAAAAAGGAATCGGAGCTTTTAGAACGGGTTTTACAAAGTTTAGATTATCTAGCTGACCAAGTAGCACAGGCTGATAATTTAGAACGGTTAATGGGGTTTGAAGGTGCTGGTGCGGCTCAATATTTTTCAGCTTTTAGTGAATGTTTAACAAATCCTGATTTTGTGTTTTCCGGTCGGAGTCGTCGTCCTCCAGGAAACCCAGTGAATGCCATGCTCAGTTTTGGTTATCAAGTTCTTTGGAATCATTTATTAGCGTTAATTGAAATTCAAGGATTAGACCCTTATTATGCCTGTTTACATCAGGCTCATGATGGTCATGCGGCATTAGCTTCTGATTTAATTGAGGAGTTTCGCGCCCCATTTATAGATTCTTTAGTGATGTGGTTAATTAATCGCAAAATCGTTAGTGCTGAATCTGATTTTGAGTTTAAAAATGGTGGCTGTTATTTGAATGATGCGGGAAGGAAGAAATTTCTTCGGGCGTTTTTACAAAGGATGTCTGAAGAAATACAAACTGATGAGGGAATTAAACAACCAAAATGGGATTTATTAACTAAACAGGTGAGGGCTTTTAAGCAGTTTGTTTACAATCCTAGTCATCATTATCAACCCTATCGAATTGACTAAAATTATATTAAGTAGGTGAACACAATAAAACCAAAGTGTGTAAAGAAAAGTAAAATCGCCCAAAGCTTCTTCACTCTTGCCTCTTGCCTCTTGCCTCTTGCCTCTTGCCTTCCCATAACGACAATTTTCAATGCTAACCTACTTATGTTTTTGTATGTGATTGCTTATGATATTCCCTGTAATAAACGGCGCAAAAAAGTAGCTGATTTATTGGAAGGTTATGGACAGCGTGTACAGTATTCTGTGTTTGAATGTCAATTGAGTACAGAAAAATATCAAGATTTACGTCGTCAGTTGAGGAAAAAATTGAAGTTAGAAGAGGATAATGTCAGGTTTTATCCTTTGTCTCGACATACTCTATCTCAAGTGGAAACTTGGGGTGTGGGAATACCTGTGATTGAACCACCTAGTTCAATTATCATTTAGTTGTTGCCGATAGCGCAGCGTGGCGTTAGCTATGGTTTAGATAAAATGGCTGAAGTGTTGATTTTATGGTTGTGAACTTCGGTTGCTTATTGGATAAGGGTTACGCGGTTTTTAATGGTAGTTTTATGGGCTGGTTGGCGGTGGTTTTTGCTGACCTTCGGAAAGTGGGTCTAGACTCCTTACCCAGTAAGGGTTTAAAATGAAGGGATTCCCACTCGCTGGGGATATTAATTGAATGGAAACACTTTCAATAGTGTCACTAACTTGAGTACAAGCTCCAGGATATTCCCACTCGCTGGGGATATTAATTGAATGGAAACACTAAACAGTCTGTAATTCCCTCAAAATCAATGTGATCATATTCCCACTCGCTGGGGATATTAATTGAATGGAAACATCTAAAAACTGCTTTTTGTATTTTTCTTTATATTCCCACTCGCTGGGGATATTAATTGAATGGAAACTATCCCATACTTATCTAACGACGGTCAATAGTAATATTCCCACTCGCTGGGGATATTAATTGAATGGAAACTTGTTAGTAGTCAGTATTTACCCACGTTCTCAATGTTTTTGGATCATTCCCACTCGCTGGGGATATTAATTGAATGGAAACTCTTGTGTTATTGAAATTTGCGATCGCGCTTTTACAAAATTCCCACTCGCTGGGGATATTAATTGAATGGAAACTAAACTGAATTCTAGCGATTAGATCGTTTTTGACAGCGATTTATTCCCACTCGCTGGGGATATTAATTGAATGGAAACTCGTAGGTAAGCCTACCGCGGTGCGTTTCGTCTTTATTCCCACTCGCTGGGGATATTAATTGAATGGAAACAGGGGAGGGAGGCGATCATCAGGAGTATATATAAATACATAATAAAATATTTACTGATATTTTGAGAATCAGTAAATTGTAACTATCAATGTTTGGTAAGGGAAACGCTGTAACTTGATAGCTGCATAAACAATAACCCATGTCAAAGACAAGAAAATATTTGTAATAAAACTCTCAAAGTGAGGAAAAGCTTACAGAGTAAGAGTTAGAGAAAACCTTACAAAAATCTTGAGATATTTTAGATTCCTAGACAAATACTGAATCGCGCTCTTATAATTCATCTATAAGCTACACAGGGGATCTACCGATGACGGCAGAATATTGGCGGGCTAAGATTTGGGGGTTACTACATGACCCTGTATTAAAGGCATTACATGACAACACAGGACGGGGTAAAAATAGCTTCTATGAACAGTTAGAAGTAATGAAACCTTGGGTTGAGACAGGTAGAACCCCTGATCAATCAGGTGGTAAAGCATTAGCAAATATATTGTTAGCGGATTATATAGCCTCAGCTAGTGACAGATCCGCTATAGGTAGCACTACAGCTTCTATTAACTATGCTCCCGGTGATAACCATGACAAAGGGCTACAAATTACTCATTTATTATCAGGTGCAAAACAAGACTTCAAAATTAAACTACACACAGAACTTATAAAATCTAAACGTAAAGAATATTTAGAAAACAAAGAAAAACAACTACTTGCATTTGTACCCCCAGAATTACAAGATCCAAGTATTAAAGATAATATTCCCAAAATCAAACAATTATATTGGTGGTTATGGCGTTGTTTACCTCAAGCAACCTGTAATTTATTTGAAGATTCTTCATTAATGTTAATGCCAGCAGAAACCCGCATTCCTGATGCTTCCATTTGGAGTCATGTGAGTATGACAGCAGCTTTAGCCGGTGGATTTGCAGGATATGATTTAACATTAGATGAAATTAAAAATTGGCCAAGAGGAAAAGAAGTTTCTCATCCTTATTTAGCAGTATTCAGTTTTAGTCCGGTACAGGAACTAATTAAAGCCAGTCGGAAAATGCGCGACTTTTGGGCAGGTTCTTGGTTACTGCATTATCTCTCAGCCAAAGTTTGTTGGGTACTAGCAAATCAGTATGGACCGGATGCGTTACTTTATCCCAGTCTTTATCAACAACCATTAATTGACCATTGGTTATTACAAAAATATCCAGAATTTAAGGATTTGATAAAAACACCATCACCACAATCATTATTAACCGCAGGCTTTCCTAACGTTATAGTCTTAGTGTTGCCGAAAGATAAGGTTCAAGCTGCCATGCAGACAGCCCAGCAAACGCTGTTGGAAGAATGGTTAAAAATTGGGGATTTAGTATTTAATGAATTGCATGATCAGCGGCATTGGATGAAACAGTTAAAATCCAATCATACTACCTGGAAAGGTTGGTTAAAATCCCAATGGCAATTTTACTGGACAGCATTACCCATTGGTAAACTTGGGGAAGAGTTTAAATGTTCTGCTGATGAAAAGAAACATTCAGAATTTGAAAAATGGTCAGATTCTCAAAACGAAGCCTATAATATAATAAACAATCAGAATCGGCTTTTTAAAGAGAAAGAGTTAGAATTATTACGAGAAGCCCATAAACAACGTTGGGAAAGACAAAGCCGAGGTTTTAGTGCTAATATTGGTTCATGGTGGGGTTATATATTCGATGCTACCCGTGCTAGTTTAGCCTCTGTTAAAAATGCTAGAAACTGGGAAATGCCCACAGCCTTTGGACCACGTTCTACAATTTCTGGTATTGGTCCTGTTGTTAATCCTGGTAAAGACGGAAAAGACTGGATGACAGAAGGTGAAACTCAGAATTATTGGCAACGACAAGCAGGTTTATTTGATGGTACAGAACAGCTAAATGCTACAGAAGTTCTCAAACGTGGATTACACAAAATTCTACCTGACTTATTGGGAATAAAGGATTTAGAAATTTCCTATCCAGACTTAACATCTGGTGTGGCTGGGTATTTAAAAGTTAATCAAGACAAAACTGAACATAAACGCAATTTTGATAATGCTTGTCGAGAAATAGGATCTAAATTTGATGAAATTACAAGAATACTTCCCGAAATGCGAGATAAATGGGGTATTCCTTGGATGGATGAGAAAAAGAATCCTCAACAATATCATCCCCGCTTACTTAATGCTGGTTGGATATTAGAATATTTAGACAACAGTGAGGAACTAAAAGAAGAATACACCAAAGAAATTAATGAAAGCATTAGTAAATATTATCCCAGTAATAACCCATCAAATTGGTATGTATTAGCAGCCGGTGATGGTGATGGCATGAGTGAATGGTTAAAGGGAACAAAGATGAAAACATATCGTGATTATATTCCCGATGGTTTTGCAGAAAAAGTAACCCTCACAAAATTCCCAGACTTCCTAGAACTGACTAAAAGAATGGGACCTAGCACCCACAGCGCATTAAGTCGGGCATTATTAGACTTCTCTAATCAATTAGTTCCTTACCTCACTCAAACCCGCTATGCAGGTAAACTAATTTACGGTGGTGGTGATGATGTTTTAGCCTATACGAACCTCTGGGAATGGGATAAATGGTTGTGGGATATCCGCCAATGTTTTAGAGGTGCTGAAGACCCCCATGAAGAGTTTAGTAATAAGGGTGATTATTGGCAATATTTAAAAGATGATGGTAAAAAAGTTGGTTTAGTTGATCGTCCATTATTTACAATGGGTAGCGCAGCCACAATTAGTTTTGGTATCGTAATTGCCCATCATTCAGTACCGTTGGCAATAGCTTTAGAAAGCCTGTGGGAAGCGGAAGACGCAGCGAAAAAACACGAATATCATCATAGTTGCCTTATACCAACTGAAAAACATGATACAAAAGTCTGTTTTAATAAAAAAGACGCTGTACAAGTGCGGGTACTTTACGGAAACGGAAATACCTTAAAATCTACTGCTAAATTCGATGTTTTTTCTGAATGGCAGCAATTAATCACAAATGATTTAGAAAGTTCCATATTTGAACAAGCTGCGAGTTTATGGAGTCAACACCCCGCACCGAGTTTAGAAGCTATTGTACCTTGGAGCAAGGCATTTTGCGATCGCCGTGACCAATTCCAAAACAACAAACCCGCGAAAACACAGTTTCAAGAAAACCTAGCTAATTTTCTCAAAGCGTTATTCCTGACCACCCAAAGCAAAGAACTAGACAACGAAATTCAAAGTTGGCTGAAACTTGCGGCATTTGTGAAACGTAACCGTGATATCAAACTAGGAGGTGCTAATTAATGTACTGGTACAAACTCACACCACTAGATATATTGATGTTACGAGATGCCAAACCATTTTCACCACAAGAAAGGGCTTGGGCCGGTAGTGTATTTCCTCCCAATGGTCATACTATTGCTGGGGCATTACGGGGTTTATTAGGAAAAGAAACATTTAATATAGTTGGTCCGTTCCTCTGCTATGAAAACACAGAAAACACCCTATATCTTCCGCGTCCCTTGGGGTTTGTGAAATCTACAGCCCTTGTCCCTTTGAAATGGGAAACCAAATCTCATATAAATAATGCCTTGTGGGATGAAACTCAACCTTGTCCTTTAGTTAAACCTCATAATGCTAAAGATGAAGATGAGGAAGATGAGAAAGATGAGGAGAAAATAAATAGTTTACAGAAATGTGAAGAAAGTTCTGAGGTAAAATTTAGACAATATTTACCTTATTGTGTTGTTAAGAACTATTTAGAAACAGGAGAAATTAATAAAGACAATTGGAAGGTAGTTGATGGTACTCACGAAGACAAACCCTGGACAATAGAAACCCGTTCTCATAATAGTATTGAACCCGGAACTAAACAAGTCAAAGATGCCGATGGGTACTTTGTGGAAAATGCTATTAGACTACATCAAAATTGGAGTTTTGCTATAGGAATTAATCACGAAATTACAACACCTGCTACAATCAGATTAGGAGGAGAAGGACACAGAGTAATTGTAGAATCTTGTCCAGAATTGGGGGAGCAATGGCAAGAATTACAGAAGATTTCCAGTGATAATTTTAATCATCATGATAAATCAATTGCTTATTTAGTTACCCCAGGGGTTTTTGAAAGACCACATACAGATAAGCACCAACAAAGAATGAATTTATGTCGTCCTTATCCTTGGGAATGGAAAATCAAAGATGGTAATTTTGTGAGTATGTCCACAGATAGACCAGTCCCAATCAGTTGTAGAATCAGGGATAAAGATGATGTAAAAAGTATTCCTGCACCCCAGGTTTTTGCAGCACCACCGGGGAGTTTATACTATTTGAATAAACCTCAAGGATTGTTTCAGGATCATACTGATTCTCGGATCAATAACTGGAGACAACTGGGTTATTCGGAAATGTTGTGGATTAAATATCAAGGAAAAAGTGAAGAAAATTCATGATTGAATACATCTATTTATATCTATTGTCACCATTACATACAGGCGGCACAACTCAAGAAGGTAACTTGCTAGGAATTGCCCGTGAATCACATACTAATTTACCTTACATTCCGTCCAGTACAGTTCGTGGTAAAGTTCGGTCAACTGTCACAGACAAAGATACACAATATCAACTATTTGGCAATGACTTAAAAGATGGCAAATTAGAACAAGGTAATATTTGGATTGGTGATGCTTCTATATTATGGTTGCCAGTACCTTCATTAAGTCATAGTGTAGTTTGGGTTAGTTGTCCTCTCTTATTACAACGTTGGCAACGTTTACAGAGTAGTAAATTAACTATACCTCCTGAATATAGCTGTAACTTTGCTAATGGTTCTGCTGTTTATCTCAAAGATGCAATTATTAAAGGTAATGAATTAAAATCTTGGACAAACTCAGAAGAATTTGTACCAAAATCATCAGCAACAACTTCTATAAATCGTTTATTAATTTTACCAGATAAACATTGTGCTACATTAATTCAAATGAGTTTATGGCGACAAGTAAAAATTAAACTTGATGAACATAAATCTGTAGATGGTGGTTTCCGTTATGAAGAAGCAATTCCACCGGATACACTTATGTATTTACCTTGGGGAATTACATCACAAGCTAATGGTACATCACAAAAATCTTACGATGATTTCAAAAGTTTATTAGCCGCTAATGAAATTTTGCAGATTGGTGGGCAAGAAAGTTTAGGACGTGGATTTGTCCAACAATGGATGTAAACTTCTAAAGAGAATTAGAAAATTTGTCTGAATCAGGATATCCAGGATTTCAGGATTTACAGGATGAAAACAATAATTTTCTGTGTAAAACAGATTTCTAGCCTGTAAAAGTGTAGTCAGAAAAAGGAAATTAATATGACATTTGACCCTAGAACAATTGCCACACCAATTTATGACGCTTTAAATAATTTGCGTTCTTTACCTAATCAAGATGATACTCGTTTGAAGCAACAAAAAAGTCAAGCAGTAGAACTTTATACCTATCTTTCTACTTGGGGAATGATGCGATTAAAAGCTGAAGAAATGGCATTACCTAATGGGATGTTCGGTAAAAAACAAGTGGTGGAAAAATTCTTTGAATGTTTACAAGCAGTATCAGGAATACCAAACTTATCAGGTCAACAAGGTTTAACAACCCTAAAAAATCTTGGTACAGATGAATATTTAGGTATCACAGGTTTAGGACTAGCTTTATCCCAAGAGTTTAGTTTTTGGGCTACTGCTGTTTATTCAGATATTCAAGGAGACTAAAATTATGGTATTTGAAAGACCTCAAACCAATCAACCTAGAAGACCTCAACCACCTGCACCTACCACACCAGATGTAAACAGACCCAAGAAAGTAATTAACGTTCCTGTGGGTGGTAATGGTAGCGGTAATTCCGGTGGTCATGGTGGCGGCAATGGTAATCCTGGTGGTCATGGTGGTGGTAATAATCAACCTCCTATCCCGTCTCCCTGGTTGAATCCAGATAACCCACCTCAACCACATTCAGAAGCCAGTTTTGTAGAATATCTGCGTTGGATGCGAACTGCTTGCAGCAGCGCTTCGCTATCGCCAGATACCGATAATAAATACAAAGACCCCACCAAAGTCCAAATATTGCAAATGGCAGAACGGGGGGCAAACTATTCCAAGCGATTACAAGAACTCACAAAACGCACCAAATTAATCGCCCAAAATAGTTTTTCAGTTCAATGTCCTTGGAGAATTAGAGTAGGAGGACATAGAGGACCAGAAAGTATTTTATTACCTGCTTTTGATGCTTTGGGTATTCCTTATATTCCTTCTAGCACCCTGCGTGGTGTGGCCAGAACCCAAGCTATCCGGGAAATCATGGCACAGCAAAATATTGACTGGAAAAATGCAGAAAAACAAATTGCTGCTTCGTTTGGTTCAGTAGAAACTAATAATAAAAAAGATCAAGCAGGTAAAGTAGTATTTCTAGACGCTTATCCTTTAGGTGATCAAAATATACTAGCTGTAGACATGGCTAATAATATCTGGCAGTGGGATAATAATTCACCCAAATATAGCCCCAATCCTAACCCGTTTCTCAGTTTAGAAAAACCCATGTTTATGATTGGGTTACGGTTAGCTAGTAACTGTCAAGATAAAGAGATATTAGAACAAGTAAAACAGTGGTTAATCAAGGGCTTACAAGCTGGTGTGGGTTCTCAGATTAACACAGGTTATGGTCAACTAAATCCGGCAGGTATAGGTAATCATAAACCTGAAAGTGAATTTTTCCGAGTTGAATTTATGATAGAAGGCCAGTTAATTCATGGTAGACAAAAGTTTAGAAATGTTAATCAACCTTATCAAAAAGACAGAGAAGGTAGACTAAAAACTGATAACAAGGGAAATTTAAAACCGGATACAATCAATCATCCAGAAATCCGCCCAGTTGCTTTTAAATCAATGTTACGTTATTGGTTTAAAAGTTTTACTTTGGGGGTTTTAGAAACCGCACAAGTCCAAGAATGGGAAGCTACAATATTTGGTGGTATTACTACCCCCAATCACAAATTTGGCTGGTTGATGATTAGAACTTTAGAGGTAAAATCCAAAGCAGTAAAAAGCAACCAAGATGAACAAGAAGGGATTTTAACATTACATTATTCACCAGAAATACCTGAAGATAAACAGGCTAATTTGCAGAAATTAGTTAAAAATCTCACTTGGTTAATGTTTCATTTAGGTGGTACTGGTCAAGGTGCAAGAAGACCTTGTTATTCTCGTCAAAAACATCCTTATTTGCGTGGTTCAACTCTAATACCTGGTAGTAAAGATTCATTTTGGAAATTACCAAAAACTCCTAAAGAATTTCAGCAATTATTTCAACAAAGATTAGAAGCATTTTATCAAGCATTACAAGCATTAGGCGTTAATTTCAATTATCGGCAGCTAAGAAATTGTGGAATGGTAAACTCTTTTACATGGACTGAAGCATTAGATATTAATGCCAAAATTATAGTTGTCAGTAATAAAGATGATGAGAATAAGGGATATGCACTAGAAACTTTACATAAATATTTTCACCAATTAGAAAACCCAAACTACAGTGATGCAAAAAATCTATGTGGTGGTGTTAAGAAAGATTTCCCCAACGGAATAAAACGTGAAGTAATTCCTTCCCCTGTCTGGATTGCAGATTTAGGTGATTACCAAGTAGTAACAGTATTTGGTGCTAATGCAGATCCTCGTCAAAAATATTTAGAAACATTACAAAATAAAGTTCAAATCTTCCCCCTATGAAAACAACAAATAACACAAATCAAGTTAGCACCCTCATCATCACCGTAGGAACTAGACAAATAGGATGGCGTTGTAAAGATAGTATCATTCGTTCCTTTGGTGCAGATGGTAATATTAGTTATCCTAAGCATATCAACGAACTCTACCAAGAACTAGGAATAGAACGCGGTAAACATCAAGATGAAGATGGTAAAACCTATCCTTGGAGTGGTCGAGATTTAGGTCAACGTTATTATGAATACTGTAAAGAATGGTTAGGTGGCGATTTTAGTAATGTTGAATTATTATTAGATAAAATTGTGATTGAAGGAGGAGTAAACCAAGGTTTAAAACATATTATTTTATGGGGAACAGACCAACCAGAAAGTATTACTTGGAACTTTCGCCGATTAGATACTTTATGGTTAGCAGAATTAATGAAAGGAAAAATTAAAAGTTTATTTCCTGATGTTAGAGTTGATATTCACTCACCAAAAATTAATGCTGGTAATAGTGATGAAATCCGAGAAGAATTAGAACAACTGGTTTTAAAAGAAGCTATAAGTATTAACGAAAATCAAGAATTTATTCTATGGATACAAACTAAAGGATGTACCCCTGTCATTGCTTCTAATGTAGAAATATGTGCAGCCGCTTTAGTACGTCAATATCAAGTATTTAATGCTAGTCCTAATGAACCAAAGGAGTTTTTCACCACTTTAGAAAATGGTTTAGTTACTGCTAATCATTCCCAAACTTTCAGTTTAATTTCTATGGCTGAATATTTTTGGTCACTAGAAAAAGTAAAAATTCAGTCTGCTTGGGAACGGGGAGATTTTTCAGAAGCACAAATTTGGCTGAAAGTCCATCAACATCGTCATCCAGTATTATATAAATTAGCAGGGTTTTTAGCACAATATAGTAATTGGGAATCTAATAAAGATTTTTACCAAAAACTCAAAGATTGGGTGAGTTCTAAGGATGCATCTAAATTAGTCAATGCAGAACAAGTTGAAAATTGGAAAACCCAACTGCAAAAGCTGCAAGATGACAAAATTACTAATTTATGGGAGTCTACCCTGATATTAGAATTAGCATTAAATCGGGAAAACTACACCACAGCATTTATTCAATTCGTGCAGATTTTAGAACAATTATTATATCTGCAATCTATCAATCAAAAATGGTATGTCAAAGGTTGGATAGTTAATCATCAAGATGAGGCTACCCTACAACAATTAATGCAAGGTTGGTGTATTTACAAAAAATTCAAAGAAGATAATAAATGGTCAAAATTAATGACCGATATTAGGAAAAAGCGCAACACAATTATTCATGATGGCGAATCTATAACTTCAACGAAAATTAGCTATCTTTGGGCTAACAATGGATTTGACGGAGTTAAGATACCAACAACACCAGAAATCATTAAAAAGCTGATGATGGGACTACTCAAGGAAGTTAGCACTCCCCCCAATCTCAACAATCTATTAATGCGCTCTTTGTATCAATGGGGATTGCAATACTTAGAAGATACAATTTAACCAATAATTGAGCGATCGCCCATACATCAGAGCCAAACAGTTAACCGTTGGGAAAATAGGCATTTTCAACCTTCACCTATTGCTATGAAGTTGATGCAACAAAAGCTTCAAAAATCGGCGTTGCTGAATCGAGGTATGAAATTTCCAAATTGAACCTTTAAAAATCTTACCTTTGCGTCTTTGCGCCTTTGCGTGAGACTAAAATTCATACCCTTAATCAGCAACGCCCAAAAATCCTGCTAAATTCAGAGGGAACAGAAAAAACTCATGTTTTTGAAAAGATGGAAATAATGGGACTGTTTTTTCAGACTAAGCATCTTTTTTTTGACTGAAGCTCTAAACTGGTGAAAATGAGTGTTTATTACCCATTACCCATTACCTGTTCCCTTTTTTGCAATGAATAACAATGATTTAGCTTTTACTCCGGCTTTAGAGTTAGCACAATTAATCCGTCTACGGGAAGTGTCGCCGTTGGAGTTGGTGGAAGTATATTTGGAAAGAATTGAACGCTTAAATCCTCAATTGGGGAGCTATTTTACAGTTACGGCAGATTTAGCGATCGCTGATGCTACAAATAAAACAGAATTACTAACTACAACTTCAGAATTACCGCCGTTTTTTGGTGTGCCAATTTCTATTAAAGACTTAAGTGCAGTTGCAGGTGTTACTTGTACTTATGGAAATCCAGCACTGTTAAACAATATTGCCAATCATGATGATGGCGTGGTGACGAAAATTAAACAAGCGGGATTTATTATTCTGGGTAAAACCGCAACTTCTGAATTAGGTTCTTATCCTTACAGCGAACCTATGGGATTTCCCCCAGCCAGAAACCCTTGGAATTTGGCATATACTCCAGGTGGTTCTAGTGGTGGTGCAGCGGCATCGGTAGCAGCAGGATTAAGTGCGATCGCTCAAGGTTCAGATGGTGGTGGTTCGGTGCGTGGTCCGGCGGCTTGTTGTGGTGTTGTGGGCATTAAACCAGCCAGGGGAAGAGTCTCTAAAGCCCCTGTAGGCGATCGCTTGGGGGGCATCGCTGTTGATGGTCCCCTTGCCCGCACGGTGGCGGATGCAGCCGCTATGTTAGATGTAATCTCTGGCTATGTCACTGGTGATCCTTATTGGCTACCAGATCCCCAACCATCATTTCTGTCTGCAACTCAAGTTAAATTAGATCCTTTAAAAATCGCTTTTAGTACCAATATTCTCCCCTTTGGAGAAGCTGACGCTAACTGTCAACAAGGAGTATTTAAAACCGTCGAGTTATTGGCACAATTTGGACATCAAGTTGAGGAAAAATACCCAGATTTTAGCAATTTAATCGAACCATTTAAAGTAGTTTGGCAAGCGGGAATCGCAGCAGCGGGAATCCCATCACCAGCTTTGCAACCTTTGAACCAATGGTTATTCGCCAAAACCGGTTCTGTGGCTGAATATCTGCAAGCACTTTCCCAAATGCAAATAGTCTCTCGGCAAATTATCGCCTTTTTTGATACTGTAGATGTATTGGTATTACCAGTTTATTTACATTCTCCCATTCGCGTCGGTGAATGGGCAGATTTGAGTCCAGAAGAGACATTCGCCAAAATTGTCCACTGGGTCGCGCCTTGTCCTGTCGCAAATGCTACCGGATTACCTGCGATCGCTCTTCCCGTCGGTTTTGATAGCAATGGTTTACCCCTGAGTGTACAGCTAATTGGTAAACCTGCGGCTGAGTCTACCCTCATTAGTCTAGCAGCCCAATTAGAAGCCGCTAACCCTTGGATTCAACACCAGCCATCACTTTAAGTAGGTTGGCGTTGAAAATTGTCGTTATGGCAAGGCAAAAGGCAAGAGGCAAGAGGCAAGAGTGAAGAGGGTTTGGGCGATTTTACGTTTCTTTACACAGTTTGGTTTTATTGTGTTCACCTACTTAAGTCAGAATCAGGATTTACAGGATTTAAAGATTTACAGGATTGTTAGAGGGTGTTTGAAAAGTTATGGTTGATGTATCAAATATTTTTTACCCCGGGGTAAATTGAGGAATAATGGTGATTCGATAACTTGTGTGTACACCGTAGCTTTGTAAGGGGAAAGGGGGGTAACAATGTGATGAAAATTACGGGATACGACTTTTCAAACATCCTCTTATCCATAAAATAATCTCAAAAAACAGAAAGTTGGCAAATATTTCCATATTCAATCCTGTTAATCCTTCAATCCTGAGCATCCTGATTCAGACATTTTAACCAGCCAGTTTTGCCTGTTCACGAGCATCAACAACCAAAACTAAACAAAGTGCTGCAACTGCTTTTTCCCATTCTTCACGCACTTTTACATCTTCCACACCATCAAACAAACCTACCAACCGGGGAACAGCTTTTTCTAAAGCTGCGTGAGGAACGGGACGGTGTAATTCAACCAAATGATTGATACTTTCCTGATTATTAAGAAAACCAACTACCCATTTTGTTGTATGGTCTGGACTATCAGGAACATTCTGAACACCTAATTCATTTTTTAGCCAATCATAAAAAAGTGGTAAATGTTCAGATAAAACTGCACCGGCTGTGGGTAAGGTTTTTTTGAGTAAGCTAATATCTAAACTGTCTAATTCTTGTTTTAAAGCCGATGAATTCAGCACCTCATTTAAGGGTGTGGAAAGTATTGCTTCTATTTCCGATTCCGAAAAATCTAACTTTTCGGTGAAAGTTGCAATTAAAGATTTCATTTTGTATACTCCAGAGATTATTCTCTAATCTGTACAATGATTATAGTAATGTAGGGTTATAACCTATTACCGGGTAATCCTGCATCTATTTCCTTTGTACCGGAGCATTCGCCAAAATTCATCGAAAAATTAGATTTTATTTGCTGATTGTTATTTACAAAAGTTAATTAATCTACGATTGATTTAACATCAGCAGCAATACATACACCACCATATTTTTTGATGATTGGTCGAACAGCTTCAGCTATTTGCCGTTCTTGTTCTTCATTGCAAATAGTCATTACATAACCATTGGTAAGTGCATGACCTTCTAAATCGTCAATAACTCGACCTCTGTATCCCTTACCTGTGACATCCTCAATAATTGTATATCCAGAAACACCTATATGATCTAGAATTTTTAACACCTTTTGTAGTTCTAAAGAATTGATAATTATTTCGACTTTTTTGAAAACTTGCACCTAATTATACTCCTATTGTCTTAATAATGTTGAAATACAAAGGTATACCAACAATAATATTAAACGGAAAAGTGATAGCTAAAGCCATAGATACATATAAACTGGGGTTAGCTTCAGGAACAGTCATTCGCATTGCTGCTGGTACGGCAATATAAGAAGCACTAGCACAAAGTACGGCAAACAAAAGAGCATTTCCTTCAGACATCCCAATTAATTTACTAATAAAGATACCAATAATGGCATTAAATACAGGCATAAAAATGCCAAAAGCAATCAAGAAAAGACCTGTATTTCTCAAGTCTTTGATTCTTCTAGCAGCTACCATACCCATATCTAGTAAAAAGAATGATAGCACTCCATAGAATATATCTTGGGTAAATGGATGTAATTTTTCCCAACCCTTTTCTCCTGTGAGAATTCCCACTATTACACTACCAATGAGGAGAAATACAGAACCATTTAAAAAGGCTTCTCTTAATACTTCACCCCAAGAAAACTTTTCTGCTTTTCCTTCTCCTTCTCCTGCTTCTAACTGACTTTTAGCAAAGAATCTCACTAAGACAATTCCCACAATAATTGCTGGAGATTCCATGAGTGCTAAAGCAGCTACCATGTGTCCACTAGAATCAATATTGAGAACTTTGAGAAAAGATTGAGCCGTAATAAAAGTAACGGCACTAATAGAACCATAAGTTGCAGCAATAGCGGCTGCATTATAGGTATCTAGTTTCAGTTTTAAAATGAAAAATGAGTAAATAGGAACAACAGAAGCCATGAATATAGCCGCTAAAAGAGTGAGGACAATTTCTGGATTAATGGCACTTTCTTCAATTTCATATCCACCCTTAAAACCAATTGCGAGTAGCAGGTAAAGGGAAAATAATTTGGGTAATGGTTGGGGAATTTCCAAATCAGATTGCAGAAAAATCGCCAGCATTCCTAAAAAGAAGAATAACACTGGCGGGTTTAAAATGTTGGACAATAGGGGGCTAGAATTCATTTTTTATTAATTTGATTCTGAGTTCGTAATTTTATATTTCAGGCTTAACTTTCCAATATACCTGCTGATATAGTATTTTGTAAATGGGTAGCATAATCAATACCTTGTCCAAATTAGAAAAAGCCTTGATTTGTAGCGTGGGTTGAAGCATGAAACCCAACAAATGCGTTGGGTTGCGCTGTCGCTTAACCCAACCTACAGGAAATGGACAAGGTATTGATAATGATTATTAAAATTTGAAGAAGGAGTCACCGAGTCAGTAGCCAGGAGTCAGAATCAATCAGTCGAGGATTCAAGCCTGCGACTGATTAAAGACCACCAAATCGTAGATTTGGTGGGGGTCTTAAACCCAGTTATTCATCCGCCACTCGCACAGAATTCATTCTGAATTCTGACTCGGTGACTCCTGAATTCTGTTCGATAATTTTAACTGCGTGAACTTCATCTGCATCGTAGCGTTTATAAAGCGTGCTAAGGAACGCAAATTTAATAACCTGCAATTCTGATGTAACCTGGAATGGTGCGTTACGCTGTCGCTAACACACCCTACTTTTGCACCTTATTTAATTCACATTCCTAAGGACATATTGATATTCGCAAAAAACTTTTCCAGGGTCTTCTAAGACTTATTTAAGGAAGCAGGAATAAGTATATATAACTCTGAATCAAAAATAGGCAGGGGAAACGCATCCAGATTCATCCTTTACTGATATAATTAAAATCCATGTACAGTCATGGTTTTGGATTAACAAAAAGGATATTTGATCACAATAAAAGCGGTAAAACCAACTAATCTTATTTATCTATTCCTATCCGCAATCATCCACACTCTGGGATTTACTCAAAGGCGTTGATAATCCATCAATACTCATAAGATTCTTCTTTTGTTGATATTCCTTAACTCCTTTTTCCCCTTTCTTACTAGCCCAATTAACTAAAGTATCTCTTTGTCCTTGATATTCATACAGCGGGACACCAAAACCACAAGAAGTTTGCACTCGTTCAATATCTGCAATAATAATTTGTCGAGTTCCCGGAAGCGGAGGAAATAAAGGATAAAGAGAATCCCATTCGGGAGAACCCGGTAAAATAGTTTGTCCCTGACCATAAAGACGGAGAATACAAGCAGGTTCTTGAAAAGCGCAAAACATCAAGGTTATTCGTCCATTTTCCTGCAAGTGAGCAGATGTTTCATTACCACTACCTGTTACGTCTAAATAACCAACTCGGTCGGGGGAGAGAATCCGAAAACTTTCCAAACCCTTGGGAGAAAGGTTAACATGACCTGTCGAACTTAGCGGTGCTGTGCCGACAAAAAATATTTTTTGATTAATAATAAACTTTTGCAGTTCTTCGGTGATTAAATCAAAAAGTTTAGCCATAATTGGTAGATGTTTTTTATAAATTTAGTATTTTATACTATACTAATAAAGATTAACTTTTATTGGAAATGTCATCAATTTTTTTTCCGCCACTTATTCAACAAATTCATAGTGAAATCTGTGCTATTGCAGATACTAGATTATATGTCTTACGACTGGATATAATGCACCCTCATGTTAACGGTAATAAATGGTTTAAGCTAAAGTATAACCTAGTGGAAGCTAAAGAGAAAAATTTCTCAACAATTCTTACTTTTGGTGGCGCTTATTCTAATCATATTTATGCTACCGCAGCCGCAGGAAATCTGTTTGGTTTTCGGACTATTGGCTTAATTCGTGGAGAAGAAAATATCCCTCTCAATCCTACTTTACAATTTGCAGTAGCACAGGGAATGGAATTAGTATATATTGATCGTCAAACATATAAAAAACGTCATACAGAAGAATTACAAAATCAGTTAAAACAGCGATTTGGAGAAGCATTTATTATTCCTGAAGGAGGTTGTAACTTAAATGGTCTGCGCGGTTGTATAGAGATATTACAAACAGTGAGAGGATTTAATACTATCTGTTTGGCTTGCGGGACAGGAACAACATTAGCAGGAATGACACTATCATTAAGTCAAGAACAAAAAGTAATTGGTTTTCCTGTTTTGAAAGGTGGTGATTTTCTCAACGAAGATATCAATAACTTATTAACAAATTATCTAGCTTCTGGTTTACCAACACTTGTTAATACTCCTGCACCTTGGCAACTTATATGTGATTATCATTTTGGTGGTTACGCTAAAGTGACTAATAAATTAAAGCTATTTTGTCAAGATTTCCAACAACAATATGATATACCTTTAGATTATATATACACGGGAAAAATGTTTTATGGAGTGATGGATTTAATTGCAAAAGGGTTTTTTAAATCGGAATCTTTGCTATTAATCCATACGGGAGGTTTACAGGGTAATCAAGATGCAATATCTAAATTAAGCGTGTAAATTAGCCTGTTCTTGTAACCAAGGATCTACAGGTTGTCCGTCTTTGCGTTTAAGTTCTATTTCTATTACCATGACTTCCTTAGAACCGGGAGGTGCAGGTTTTTTATGAAAGAGAATTTCGTAATCTAAGGGGTTTTGATTATGTTCTTTTAACCAATCTTGAACTTTAGTAAGGGCAAAAAATGATTGTCCTTGTGCAAACATTTGGGTAATTTGCATTTGTAATGTGTAGGGATTAATGCGACTCATTTTTATTGACTCCTTTGGTATTTAGAATTATGATTATCTCACGCAGAGGCGCTCCAGACGCGGAGAGGAAGATTGAGTTTTTATTCTTCGGTGTTGAAATCTACTTTATCATAAATATCTGCTAACAAGATTTGGCAGGGAATAGAAGATAGGTTTAAGAGACTTCCAAGAAATAAATTATCCTAAGAAACGAACCACAGAGGCACAGAGTACACAGAGAGAGAATTTCTGCATCAGTTTTGGGACATTTTTTTATTTGGAAGTCTCTAAGCTACTATCTCCGTCTGTAAATTCAGAAAATATCCATTTATTATTATCGGTTTTAAAATACTGCTCAATGTGCATTGTGTATTGGTCAATTAAAATATATTCTTGTAAGCTGGGAATTGTCCGATAAGCTGCAAATTTTTCATCTCTATCATAGCTTTTGGTAGATTTTGATAATACTTCTGCAATCATCACGGGATTTACTAAAGTGTCTTTTCTTCCTTCTTCATATTCTAAGGGATTTTTCACAACCATAATATCAGGGTAGGTATGAATTTTTCTGGTGGGAATCCAAAGACGTTGATCTGGAACAAAGACTTGATAAGGTTGATGTTTGAGCGCAAAATTTAACATTTCGTAAAAATTGCCTGCAAGTTGGTTGTGATTGGGTGTTCCACCTGTCATGGTATAATTAATCCGTTGATATATTCGTGACGTATTTCCGAGTTTACCTCTAATTCTAGGTATTCTTCAGGTGAATAGTAGCGTGTTTCTTGTGCGAGGGTCATAATTTTAATTTATAGGTTTTATGGGTTGGCGATCGCTTCTACAAGTTTCTCGACTAAGTTATAATTATAACTTTTGTAGCGACTGTCTTGATTGTCAAGCGATAGCTTTGTATCTTAGAGGTATGTTAGAAGAATTGTTAGAAAATAACCCAGGTTTCTGAGATTGATTACACTTTTCACAGTGGTTCAAAAAGATGCAAACCAAATTACAGAGATTTTGCCCATCAGGGTTTAACGCATTGCGTTAAACCCCTAACTGGTGAGTTAGATTCTAAGCAAAAACAAACTGTTTAGAATCTGTCAAACTCAAACTACTGGCTTGAATCCCAGTCAGAGTAGCTAAAGTTTGATTATTGAAGACGATCGCAGTATCTGCACCAACTTGATTTAACTGGAGTGTAGAGGTGGTAATACCTAAGCTAACAGCACCTTGAATACCGATAACATCCGTACCCAGTTGGAAGTCAAGCACGGTATTTGCAGCTTTTGGTAATTCAGCATTGACAATCCAGAATTGGTCAGCGCCAGCACCACCGGAAATTAAGTTACCACCACCAAGACTAACTCTGAAGATATCGTTACCATCACCACCTAAAGCCCGGTCATTTGCACCTAAGTAGAAGATATCATCACCAGCACCACCTGACATCCGGTTATTACCTTGGCCATCTCTAGCATCAAAGATGTCATTACCATCACTACCAAAAGCGCGATCGCTCTTATTCACAAAGATAGTATCATCACCGCTACCCAGATCAACGATATTGCTACCTGAGTTGGGAAAAACAGATACAGTGGACAGGTCTAACTCATCTTTACCTGCACCTGTAAATACAATATTGTTTTGACCATCGAATTGACTACCAGGAGTGGCAATTAATTTATCATCTCCTGGAGTTCCTACAGTTGTAGATTGGTTGACTGCGAGAGTAAAGATATCATTGACAGTTGCCCCGGCTTTATCTGTCGCAATTACCTTGACATCTAATTTACCGACATTTCCTGTGTTGGGAGTACCACTAAAGGTGCGAGTTGTAGAGTTGAAATTCAGCCAATCTGGTAAATTACTACCATCAGCTAACGTGGCAGAATATTTAATTAAATCAGGAATTACACCATCCTTGAGCAGTGTATTTTCAAATGTATCTGTTACTAACTGATGCAGTCTGGTTGTGGGATGAACATCGTCCCAAAAAGCATATTGATCAGGGTTAACTGGCGTAGTGACTGTAATTAGCGGCTGAGTAATATTCGTGAATTTGTAATTAGCAGGATTAGTCTGAAATGCTGTACTCAAACCAAAGATGTCTACTAAAGATAAATCAACATTGAGGGCTGGTTCTAAGTTAGTTAAAGCTTGAGTTAAAGCTGCATTAAAACCAATAGAAATTGCTCTGGCATTCGCTACATTGTTATTAGCAATACTCAAAGGAGTAGCACCCAAGTCTGATAAATTGCCAACGACAATTTCTTTAGCACCTAATCCGGCTAAGGTTGTAATTGCACTACTAATATTAGTAACTGCATTAGTCACAGCCTGAGTAGGATCTGTGGCAAGATTCAGAAAATCATTAGCACCAGCCCAAATTACATACAGTCCATCTTTACCGATGGAATTGGTATTTACAGTTTTAAATTGCTGAATTTGTGTTAATAATCCAGGTACGGTTATTTGCCCAAAAGTATTACTTACTCCTGTATTTGCGCCCAAAAAGGCGTAATTTTGAATTGATGGGTTTGTAAATTGTAAATCAGGTGCAAAGTAATCAACCCAAATTGAGCCATTAGAAAGACGACCTTGATAATTAGGTGATGGTGGAAAGGTGTTACCGGATGCTTTGTAGGCATTACCTGTATCTGAGAGGCTATCACCAAAGATGACGAGGTTTTTATAGGGATTAACTGCGTCTGGATCGGAGAAGGTATCTTTGGGTAGTGTAAATGTAAAGGTAGAATTGACCTTAACTGTTTGATCTACAAGTTGATTCTTGAGGATGGGTGCGGTATTCACGTTTTGTACCTTAATAGTGAACGTATCAGTAGCGATCGCTCCTATTGTATCTGTAGCTGCCACTTTAACATTCAAATTCCCTACAGTATCATTAGCAGGAGTACCGCTAAAGCTGCGAGTTGTGGGATTGAAGGTTAACCAACTTGGTAAAGCATTACTATTTTCTAAGGTCGCGGAATAGGTAAGAACATCACCCGCGTCAATATCGGTGAAAGTATTGGTGGGAATTTGGAAGTTAAAAGCAGTTCCTTGTTTGGCGTTTTGATCGACGATCGCATTACTCAAAATCGGCGCATCGTTGACATTTTCAACGGTAATAGCAAAGATATCACTGACGGATACTCCAGCTTTATCTGTAGCGATTGCCTTAACATTCAAACTACTTACATTGTCATTGGTGGGAGTGCCGCTAAAGGTGTGCGTTGTAGAATTAAAGGTTAACCAACTTGGTAAAGCATTGCCATTTTCTAAGGTTGCTGAATAAGTGAGAACATCACCTGCATCAATATCTGTAAAGGTGTTGGTAGGAATTTGGAAGTTGAAAGAGTTACCTTGTTTAGCATTTTGATCAGCGATCGTATTTACTAATGTAGGTGCATTATTTAATAGCTGGTTGCCAAAGTTAATATCTGTGGCGGTTTGTCCAGAGACGAGCGTAACTGTTTGTGTCAGTTTAACTGAGCCACTTGGTAAGTAAAGCGGATCGCTAGTGGAATTGGTGTTTGAGTTGGAATTGTCTGTAGTCGAAACTTGGCTATTAAGCTTGAGGATTCCTTCTGCGAGGGCAAGGGCCTTTACTCTTGGGAAGTTCTTTCCAGTATTCTTAACGTTATCGTTTTCATTGTCACCATCGTTAATGAGAACGCTGGTAGTGTCTAATAGGGTGCGGAATTCATTTAATGTGAGTTTGCGATTGAGTTTCTCTTGGGCAATTTGTTGAGCGAGTACCGCAAGTCCTGAGATAAATGGGGTAGCTTGCGATGTGCCGCCCATTGACTGAGTGCCGCCTGTCGCATTAGCACCTGTAATAAAAATCCCTGGGGCAAAGACATCTAACTGGTCGGCGCTGCGTTGGGAGAAACTGGCAATGCGATCGCTATCAGTTGTGTAGTCGATCGCCCCACCGCTAAAGGATTTATTTGTCCCAAAGTTGTCTGCCCAGACTGCACCGACAGAGATGGTATTAGGATCGGCTGCTGGATAGGCTAGTCCTGGATTGCTATTAAATTGATAGAAGCTGTTACCTGCGGCGGCGGCAATGATAATGTTTTGGGATGCGATCGCTGCAAGTTCATCGCCGATACCATAACGTGGATTGCCAGTATTCCAATTTTGTCCATCGCCTAAAGATAGATTAACTGAGGCAATATTGTATTTTTGGGCGTTTTGATTGACCCATTGCAGGGCAGCTTCTAGGTCAGAGAAGTAACCAGAGCCATTGTCTTTGAAAACTTTTAGAGCAATGATATTCGCATCAGATGCAACACTGGCGGCGATGCTGGCGATATTAGAACCATGTCCATTTTTATCGCTGGCATCGGTATCTTGATCGGCAAAGTCGTATTTGTAGATGATTTTATCGGCTATGCCATTGCGATCGCTATCCGCACCGAATAAAGGATTATCTAAATCAATGCCCGTATCAATAATGACGGTGGAATAACTTTGTCCTTTGATATTGGCAAAGCGGGGATCGGCTTGGAAACCATCAAGGTTAATTAAATGGGTTGCACTATTGTTTTGAGTATTACTACTGGTGCTGAGAATATCGCTAGGGGTGAAGATTTTCTCGGTAGAGGCGGTAGTGGAGACATTAATTACAGGGTAGGTTTGTTTATAGCCATCTTGAACAACTTGGGCGATCGCATAGGTGTTAGGACGCAAATCGTTAAATGTGTAGGCTCCTTGGGAGTCAGAAGTAGTCGAAACTTCTCCAGTATCTAGAAGATTGTTATTGTTGCTGTCTAGGTAAACTTTCCAACCTGAGAGTGTGGGTTCGCTGTTGTCTCTTACTCCATTGCCATTGATATCGTTCCAGATAATACCGTGAACTTCAGCATCGTTATCTTGAATGCCAACATTGACTGTAGGGATAGTTAAGGAATTATAGTTGCTGTCACTGCTGCTAGTTGTGTGAGTAATAGTATTAGTTTGAGTTCCTTCGGTAATCTTGTCATCAATGGCGGTAACAGTGGTGCTTTGAGCAACATTCCAGTTGGCGGCGGTGAAGATGAGGGTGGTTTTGTCGGTGGCGATTTGATTTCCGATCGCTAAGTTAATGGTGACATCAGCCGTAGGTTGGGTTCTCAAGACAACGGTATAGCTATCGGTAGCACCGCCTTCAGTAACATTAGTGCTGCCATTGGATTGAGTAATTGTTACGCCTGGTGTGGATGGGCTTTGAATGGTGAAAGTCGCATTTTTCGGTTCGATGCCTTGATTTCCTGCTTGATCTTGAATGCCTAGAGTGTTGACCTGTAAGGTATAGTTCCCTAATGCTTGGGTGAGCGATCCTAAGCCATTGATGCGGTAGGTATTGCCAGAGAGATATTCAATCGTGACCGCATTGGTGATTAGATTTGAGCCACCATCACGGGTCAGGGTGATGTCTTGATAGTCAAAAGTGGATAGATTAATAATTTCAGAGAATTCCACTTCAACCGAGTTAATGGGATTAGTAACGGGTGTTTGAGGGATATTGATGAATTTAACCAATGTGGGTGGGTCGCTATTAACTGGTTTATAGACAAAAATATCTGAAGCGTTATTGGTATCTCCTTCGACTAGATTAGTTGTACCAGACTCAAAAGCGATGCTTGCATTCCCAGCGATCGAAGGATTGCTACTATCTCCATCTAGTTTGCTATTCAGTGCTGGACTAACTAGCTTGGTTTCTCCAGTTACCCGATCGCGTAAATAAATATTGCTGTAAAAATCAGGGTTGTCTACTCCAAGATTTGCAGCACGGGATTGAAAGGCAACATAGCGTCCATCTGGACTAATCGAAGGACGACTGCTATTACTATCTAATTCGATTTCATTAGTGGTAAGGCTAACCCGCTCAAGAATTTCGGCTGTTAAATCATAAACAAAGATATCACCTGTGTTATTATTGTCTGCTAAAACTAAATTGGAGGCGAGGGAAGAGAAGACGACATATCGACCATCAGCACTTATCGAAGGCGATAAGCTAATTCCATCCGCCTCGGTACCATTAATACCATTACTAATGCGTTTGGTAGTGCCTGATTGACGATCGCGTACAAAAATATCTGCAACGCCATTTGTGTCATTAGCAACCAAGTTAGATGCATAGGAGTAAAACACTACATAGCGTCCATCTTCACTAATGGCAGCATTCGGACTCAAGCTGTCATTATTGCTCTGGGAGTTATTAACAGCAGTACTAATAAGTTCTGTAGTCTCTGTTTCAAGATCGCGAACGAAGACATCAACCATTTCGTTTGTGTCTCCCGCTACCAGATTAGATGCAATAGAAGAGAAAACCACGTAGCGTCCATTGGCACTGATGGCAGCTAGATCGCTTACTCCATTGGCTTGAGAATTATCATTGGCAAGACTGACTCGCTTAGTTGTATTCGCGATACGATCTCGGACAAAAATATCTCGCACATTATTGCTGTCGTCAGCTACTAGATTAGAAGCATTTGAGGCAAACACAATATAGTTGCCATCGGCACTGATCGCAAATCCTTCACTTTTACCATTGGATTCTGTTCCATCATTAGCAACACTGGCTCGTTCAACAGTATTACTTTCCAAATTTATAAAGAAAACATCTTGGACATTATTTGTATCACTACTAATCAAGTTGGTAGCAGCAGAAGTGATGACAACAAATTGACTATTTTCACTAAAGATAGGACGAAAGCTCTGATTATTTGCTGACAAGCTATAATTGAAAATATTACTTGCAGAGGAAGGAGCGAATGGTGTAGGTTTTGCAACTGATTTATCAAGATTAGAATCTAACAATAATGAGTTAGATTTAATAGAAAAAAAATCAATTACTCTATCAATACCTTTACTAATAGTTTCAGTAGCTTCATCTACTGCTAAACTAGCACCTAGTTTGAATGATAAATTTTGACCCTTAGTCCCAGAGGTTAGACCAGCACTAATTCCTACACTGTTTCCACCATCTACAGATTGCTTGACTGCTCCAAAATTCAGTTTGGATTCTTCTACTTCATTTTCAGATTTATAACTATAAGATGCAGCAATACTACTAGTTTGTCCGAATTTTTGTGCATAGTCGATGCCTAATCCAAAGGCAGGTTTTTGAATAGCTTGCTTGAGATGCTCAAAATCACGTTTATTAGCAGCCTCTAGAATTGCTGGATTAATATTGCTTCCAAAATTTACTTCTAGATTAGTTACTTTTGATGAATCAGGTGTACCTGTTGAAATTTTTAAGTTATTTGGTGATATTGCTTCCAGAATAGTTTTAGCACCATTTACTCCATTAGCCAAATCGTCACGCAGTGCCTCTCCCTGTTTGATTATTGATTCCCCTGCCCCAAAGAAGATGTTATTTTCAGCAACAATTTTTGCATATTTGACAATAATTGGTGATGATTCCTTAATGGCTAGATTTTTTGCATCTTGAAAACTGGGTTTAGTACTAGCTTCATTGAAAATTGTCAATAGTTGACTGTCAACATTCTTTTGCCCATCATCACCAAAAAAGATAGATTGAGAAAATTTATTGAATTTTTCAGCATTACCACTAATTATTGGAGAATTTGACATTTCCACATCGGAGCGTAAATTACTAATATCAGTGAGTTGTTGGCTGAAAGAGTCAAAAGTATTGCCTCTAGTTAAACTCTTGAGATCTGTAAATAGAGCATCCTGCTTACTATCTAATTCTTGAATGGAAGAAATAATTCCTTTGCTTGTTGAAGAACCAAGTAGAAAATCATTAGCAATTTCTTCGGCTAATCCTTTACTACTATCAACTTGCGTTGATATAACAGCCGTATTGCTTGTATATTCTTCATTGGAAAAATTGGGAAACGTTCCTGAAGCAGAACTTGTAACTTTAATATTCCATAAAAAATCTTGGAGGTTTTCTAGCGGTTGACTAAATCCTGTAGCTTCAACTGTAAGTGTACCTGATACTGAACTATTTTTTAAAACTGAGCCAGTACCTACTGTTAAAATGGTATTACCTTCACTATCAATTTGTCGATTAACAATAGTTTCAGGTACTGAAGTGCTAATAATGTTAATGCCTTTTGGGATGGTAACTTTTACACTAACATTAGTTGCATCTTCTGAAGTTTTATTTGTTATTTTAAAAGTATAGGTAACTTGATGGTTCTCCCCAATGCCAATTATATTTTTATCGCTAGAGATTTCAACAGCATCAAACAAAAGACTTGGATTTTGAGTTGGGGAAGCCTCTGCACTCAGAGCCGCCGCTTGGTCGTACTCCTTTCCAAAAGCACCAAGTTGACCAGAAATTAATTTGACAGCAGAATCATTATTCATCAGGCTCATAACTACCTCAGATAGACTGGTCAATTTTTACACGTTGCGAATTATTTTCTCATTCATTTATGATTTTTGTCAAGGCTAAACACTGTAACCTATTAACAGGGCGAACTGCTTGCAGCAGCGCTTACGCTATTGCATCTTTGCAATAAACTCTTCACTGTTCGCAAAATCCTTTAGATGCAGTTCTACCTGTTCTAATGCTGGTAATAAAGCCTGATTTAGATACAAATTATCGGTAAGAGAACTATTGACAGGTGTAGATGTCATAAAAATATATGGTAATTAACTGCTTTTCGCGCGTAGCTGTAGCAAAAAGATAATATTGAGTATACAAAAGTCTGGCATCTACCAAAAGTTAGATATTGAAAATTTTTCCTCGAAAATCCTACCTGAGTAGGTTGACATGAAAATATGTTGTATTTAAATTAGCTGGTGCTAGAATATATTTTTAGTAAATCTGTATAAACAGAGACTCTGTGGTAGCATGGCGATCGCTCCGTTTGCCGCAGGTATCGCACAAGTCCTAACTTGTCAGTTCGCCTTTTGGGAATATGGGGGAGCGATAGCGAAGCGCGACCTAGGAATCGCTTGTTTGGGTCTAAAATAGAAATAATTTGAAGTTACAGGAGAAATAAATAGACATCTCCGGTAAAGATTGTAGAGACGTTCCATGGAACGTCTCTACAGGGGTTTCATGTCACGCATATTTAATTTTCGGAGATGTCTAATGATCACATTAGAAATGGCGATAGCTTTGCTCGCCGCAGGCATCGCTCCAAAACACACAAAATTAACATACTATCCGTTACCTGTTCCCTTCTTTGTAAGAGGATGTTTGAAAAGTGGTATTCCGTAATTTTCATCACATTACTACCCCCCTTAGTCCCCCCTTGTAAAGGGGGGAAACAATAAAAATCCAGTTCCCTCCCCTTTACAAGGGGAGGGTTAGGGTGGGGTAAAAAATATTTGATACATCAACCATAACTTTTCAAACACCCTCTAATATAGAGATAAAATGAGTGAAGTAACAGCAAATTATGATCAATCATGGAAAGAAGCATTAAATGAATATTTTGAAAGCTTCCTAGCATTTTTCTTTCCTGTAGCCCATCAAGCAATTGATTGGACAAAAACCCCTGAATCTTTAGATAAAGAACTGCAAGAAATTACAGCTTCAGGAGAAACCAAAAACCGAATTACCGATAAACTGTATAAAGTTTGGTTATTAGATCAAACTCAAGTATGGATTTTAATCCACATAGAAATTCAGAGTCAATATGATGTCAACTTTGAAGAACGGATGTACATTTATAATTACCGAGCCTTCGACCTTTATCACCAATTTGTAGTAAGTGTAGCAATTTTAGGTGATACAAGTCCTAGTTGGCGACCAAATAGTTATAATAGAGCTATGTTGGATTGTGAATTAAATTTAAAATTCCCCATAGCTAAAATCCTTGATTATGAATCAAAGTGGGATGAACTAGAAAGGAGCGATAATCCCTTTGCTATCATAGTCATGGCGCATTTAAAGACTAAAGCCACCACCAGTAATTTAGCAGAAAGGGAGCAATGGAAATGGATATTAATTAGAGGACTTTATGACCGGGGCTTCACAAAAGAGAAGGTTATTAAGTTATTTAAAATCATCGACACAATGATGACTTTACCTAAACAATTACAAGCAGGATTGGTCACTAAAATTAAACATTTTGAGGAGGAAAGAAAAATGCCTTTAATTAGCCCAACAGAACAACTAGCTATGGAACGGGGAGAGCAACAGCTAATTATACGACAAATAAATCGGCGAGTTGGTGAAATTGAATTATCCTTGATTGACTCAATTCGTAGATTAACAATTGATAAATTAGAATTATTGGGTGAGGCTCTGTTAGATTTTTCTTCTGTTACTGATTTAGAACAATGGTTACAAAATAACCCAGATGCTTGAGATTAATCATATTTATTAAATAGAGCGATCGCTCCTGGGAAACCGTTTTGTGAATATGAGAGGGCGATAGCGAAGCGCTGCTGCAAGCAGTTCGCTTTGGGGATATGGGATGTACCATTTTTGGGGATATGGGAATGCGATAGCGTAAGCGCTGCTGCAAGCAGTTCGCTGTTTTAGGGTAGGGGATGTGAGGGGATGTGGGAGGTGCGATAGCGTAAGCGCTGCTGCAAGCAGTTCGCTGTTGTAGGGGATGTTGGATGCAATAGCGAAGCGCTCCGCAGGAATCGCTTCATGAAGAGTACAGTTTTCTACGCACAGGAGCAAAGGGAATTTCTTTACCCTTTTGTTGATAATCTTCCTTCACTAACTCCCAGGCTAATTTTAGTTCTTGCAAAGCTTCTTCGGGAGTATCACCAAAAGCTGAAATGTTAGGTATTTCTTGGAAATGTGCTAACCAATCTCCTTGTTCATCAATATATAAATTAATTGTAAAGCCATTAAAATTATAATTATTTAAAGTCATTACTGATTTCCCTCTTGATATTCAAAGAACTGCTGAATTTGATAGAGTTTTGCTTTTCCATCTTTACGAGGTTGAATTGGTAAAGGTTTGCCACTCGGTGAATACCATAAACGATGACTTCCTTTTTGACGACTAAATTCCCACCCATTCTGAATGAGGAGAGTTTCAAATTCATCAAAAGTTAGATTTTCTGGACTATTTTTAGCTTTTTGCCATAGTTTTTCTTTTTTAGTCATCACCAAGGCTATTATTTAGTAGATTATCCCTTGATTTTATTATAGTCTGACAGGAATTTAATTTGTGACAGCGCAAGCGCTGACTTGTCAGTTCGCTTTTTGGGAATGTGGGAAGTGCGATAGCGAAGCGCTGCTGCAAGCAGTTCGCTTTTGGGATGTGGGATGTACCATTTTTGGGGATGTGGGATGCGATCGGTTGTTTGTAGCAATCATATAGTAAAATAATAAATAATTTTTTTAAATATTTAATAATGATTGAAAGTCTATATCTTGATACCAGTATTATTGGCTATCTAACAATTAGACCAAGCACTAATCTAATTACTGCTTCAAATTCAGTAATTACACAAAATTGGTGGGATACTCGTCGGGAAAATTTTACTCTATATATTTCGGAAGTAGTTCTAGAAGAATTAGCCAGAGGAGATCAAGAAATAGCTACTAAACGACTGGATCTAATAAGTGAGTTACCATTATTAGCACTCAATGAAGCAGTGGAAGAATTAGCCCAGCAATTTCTGACAAAAAGCAATCTTCCTCCTAAAGCATCTGATGATGCCTTGCATATTGCCTTAGCCACTGTTTATAAAGTAGATTATTTGTTAACATGGAACTGTAAACATATTGCCAATGCACAAATCCAGAAAAAACTCTCACAAATTAGTATTCAATCTGGATATGAACTACCAACGATTTGTACACCTTATGAACTTATGGGAGATTAAATATGTGGAAAGATGAAGTATTAGAAGAAATTTACAAAATCCGAGAAGAACACGCTAAATCTTTTAACTATGATTTGCATGAAATTTGTCAAGATTTAAGAAAAAAACAGGTAGCTAAAAACAGAAAAGTTATTACTCAGCCGCTCGTAACATTATCATCCTCAACTAAATAGGCTCGCTGTTGTAGGGGATGATGGGAGGTGCGATAGCGAAGCGCTGCTGCAAGCAGTTCGCTGTTTTGGGGGATGATGGGATGCGATAGCGCAAGCACTGCTGCAAGCAGTTCGCTTTTTAACAAGGAGATTGAAGGCGATATAATGGTAGTAATGCAGTATAGGAAAAAGTTATGATTCAAACCTTAGATGCTCTGTTCGATGGTGCAGCCCTTCTTCCTGAAGTACGTTTAAACTTACCATTAGTGTTCCATGTAATACTCAATCCCTAGCTCGCTTGATTACCTCGAATTAAATAGCGAACTTCCTCAAGTATAACATTAAATCTCTGATCACTTTCAGCCTGTCTTTCTTTTATTAATTCTATATTTTGTTGATTTTGAGCAGCCAATTGTAACAAAGCTTGAGCAGTTATTCTTAAACCATCTATACCATCTTTAACCTCAGTCATACTTTCTCTTAATTCACTTACACTTGATGCTAATTCATCAAGCATTTCGTCATTCCAGCGTTCTATAGTCATAGTATATTCCTAATTACAAACTCAATTCATATTTCCTATTTTACAATACAATAACTTGCTTTGAGATTAGGAGCGATAGCGAAGCCCGACCTAGGAATCTCTGTTTGTCACTGTTGTGATTACAAAATAACCCAGATTCCTGAGATTGATTACACTTCTAAGAGGATGTTTGAAAAGTTTTTAATGTATAAACTGACCCCTCTCCAAACCTCTCCCCTGCAAGGGGAGAGGCTTTAAAACCCCCATTCCCTTGTAGGGAAGGGGGGTAGGGGGGTTAGGTTTTTGGAGATTATGGGTTTCATATAATACTTTTCAAACAACCTCTTACAACCTGAGTTCGATGTAAGAAAACCAGCTAAAAATGAGTATTCAAAAGGGTTAGAGGCTTTTCTGGAAAGAGCCTATATTCTCAATAAGCCTTAATTATTGAGAATTAATAGGAAACCAGCCTAGATTTAAGTAAATTTTCATAACAAAATCTAAATTTATATTACGAATACTATTTGAATACAAACTCAAAGTACCTCAGATTAGGGACAATAGAAGAGGTTTAATTAAAGAAAATTAATGATTATAACTCATGGAATTAGAAACTATTTTCTGTGAAATTGATGATTTTTGTACCTATTTTGAGCCAATATTTCAAGCTCAACTTATCCCATCCCAAATAAAAAAAAGAATTAGACCCAGCCGATTATGTCTAAGTGAAATTATGACAATAATTGTGTATTTTCATCGCTCTAGTTACCGCAATTTTAAAGATTATTACCTGAAACATATCTTCAAATATTGCCAAGGTGAATTTCCCAATTTAGTGAGTTATCAAAGATTTGTTGAATTAATGCCAAATGCTTTAATTCCCTTGATGTATTATCTGAATACACGAAAAGGACTCAATACAGGTATAAGTTTTATTGATAGTACCTCTATTCCCATTTGTCATTCTAAAAGAGCCAAGACAAATAAGGTCTTTAAAGATTTAGCTGGCTGGGGGAAAAGTTCTATTTGTTGGTATTTTGGGTTTAAACTTCATTTGATTATTAATGATCAAGGAGAGTTACTTGCGTTTCAAATTACTCCTGGAAATACAGATGACCGAAAACCTGTTCCCACTTTGACTAAGAACTTATTTGGGAAAATATTTGGAGACAAAGGATATATTTCTCAAAAACTCTGGCTTGAACTTTGGTCTAATGGACTCAAATTAATCACTCCTTTCAAGAAAAATATGCGGAATAAGCTCTTGTCCCTGGAGGAGAAATTAATGCTCCGAAAACGCTCTTTAATTGAAACTGTTAATGACCAACTCAAAAATATTTCACAACTTGCTCATTCTCGACATCGAAGTGTTACTAATTTCATGGTTAATGTTGTTGCTGCAATAATAGCTTATACTTGGCAACCTAAAAAACCTTCTTTAAGATTTGATGAAAATGAAATTGAAACCTTACCAGTTTTATTAGCTTAATTACCAATTAAATATCAATATTACCTAATAGTAAATACATTTCAAAAAATTAATTTTTTGAGAACTTTTTGGCGTGGGCTTTAATTCTCAATAACCAATACTTATTGACAGAACTGTTGCTGTTACGTACTTTTAGACTTTTTATTTACATCGAACTCAGGTCTTACAGCAGTTTTCGATCAAAAAAATGCAAACCAAACTACAGAGATTTTGCCCCGTCAGGGCTTAACGCATTGCGCTAAACCCCTACGGGAGAATTAGATTCTAAGCAAAGACAAACTGTTTAGAATCTGTCAAACTCAAACTACTGGCTTGAATCCCAGTCAGAGTAGCTAAGGTTTGATTGTTGAAGACAATCGCAGTATCTCCACCAACTTGATTTAACTTCAATGTTGATGTGGTAATACCTAAGCTAACAGCACCTTGAATACCGATAACATCCGTACCCAGTTGGAAGTCAAGCACGGTATTAGCCGAAGAGGGTAATTCAGCATTGACAATCCAGAATTGGTCAGCGCCGGCACCACCGGAAATTAAGTTACCACCACCAAGACTAACTCTGAAGATATCTTTACCATCACCACCCAAAGCCCGGTCATTGCTACCTAAGTAGAAGGTATCATCACCCACACCACCAGATATGCGGTTGCCACCTTGACCATCTCTAGCATCAAAGGTGTCATTGCCATCACTACCGAAAGTGCGATCGCCCTTATTCACAAAGATCGTATCATCACCGCTACCCGAATCAACGATATTGTTACCAGCAAAGGGAGAACTTGCACCCAAGACAGTATCAACAGTGTCATCACCTGCGCCAGTGAAGATGGTGTCATTGATGCCATCAGTGCCACCACTGACAAACAAATCATCTTTACCAGTTGTCCCCGCCACATATTGGGTAGCTTCTGCTATAGACGCAGATAGACCTAGACGGGGATCAAGGGCAAGAGGTTTGTCTAGTTCCAAGACCACCATCTCATTGTTGTCAATTCCTGGAGGACGACCAATGGAGAAGGGATAGTTGTTATCGTTTGCCACCAAAATGGTTTTGCTATCAATTACCAACACATCTTCAATGGTTTGGAAAGGCATATTGTATGTAGTTTTGCCATCACCATTGAGATCCTTAGCATCTTGGATATTTAGGAGGTCTGCGACTTCCTCTTTGGAAACAAAGCCATTAGCATCAATCTTGCTGAAATCAACTTTGAATATCTTCTTGAAAGCGGCTGTAGTACCTTGGTTATTATCGCGTTCAATAATTAGGAACTCGTTGTTATTGATGGGAGTGAAATCACCGATCGCATTACTGGTACTGGCTAATTGATAACGTCCTACCAATCCTTGGTAGCTTTCACTGGCTACATCGAATTTATAAATCCGTACAGAACCAGCAGGATCGCCGACAACAGTTCCTTCCAACATCGGATAGAGGGTTTGACGGTCAGGGCTAAATGCCATGCCTTCAAAGCCTTGGGAGCGGTTCAAATTGGCTGTTACGAGGTCGCCGTAGTAGGGTTGATTAGGAGCAAAGTATTCTGGGGAATTATTGAAGTAAGGAGTATTTAAATTCCCGTTGGGATTAGCGTAGCCTGTACCAGCCAGGTAATTATTTACTAAGACAGAACGCCCGGTTTTTGGAAAATCGGTAAAAAAGCCGTCTACACCCAAATCAATGAATTTACGGAATTCTGCACCGGGGTCGCCTTTATAATCTGCGGGGAGGAAGAAACTGTCATTCCGCAAGGTGTAGAGGTGAACGATTAAACCTGCTTTGTGGGCATCTTGAATGAGGGTTGTAGGAGCGCCTAAAATGCGATCGCCATCACTGATTTGTCCATCACCATTGAGATCATCAGGCTGTCCATCCTTATTGGCATCCACTGTCAACTGAGGAATAATCCGCTGTTTATTAGGACCAATTCCTTTAGCGTAGGTAGCAATTTCGGCTAAACCTGCGGGGGTGGACAAATTGGTATAGGTGCGGGTATCACCAGCAACTACAAAGTCATAAGGTTGACCTGAACCACCAAACAATTGCACCAGAGGAATATCAATCCCTGCGGTGGGCATGATGGTGTTTTTCAGCGCCTTGAGGTTGGCAACTTCAAAGGATTGAATGAAGATCCGAGATGGGTCGGTAAAGTTCTCAGCTTTGAGGGTGTCTGCTAAAATTTGGCTAGTATTGATACCTTGCTGTTGAAAGAAAGTAGGATGTTTGGTTTCAGGATAAATACCGATTTTGCGACCTGTTTCTAGTTCGACTTGTTTCACCAAATCAATGACTTCTTTCAGGGTTGGTACTTTCAATCCATCTTGATCGAAAGTAGTACCACGCAAAGCAGGAATCCGTTCAATCGCATTCAGTTCCTTAACTTCTGCCAGGGTAAAGTCTTCAGCAAACCAACCGACGACATTGCGACCATCTAAATTTTTGATTTTCAGGCGATCGGCAAACTTATCCCGTAAGTAAACATCCGTACTCGTATCAGTAGTATTGATAACTGGCTTACCATTAGCATCTCGTTGAATTGTGCCATCAGTATTGAGAACGCCGACTGCTAACATGGGTTCATGACGGGCAATTAAGACACCATCTTTTGTTACCACTAAATCGGGTTCAACGAAATCTGCACCTTGAGCGATCGCTAATTTGTAGGATGCTAGGGTATGTTCTGGACGTTCACCACTTGCACCCCGGTGACCGATGACGATGGGGGCTTTGCCTGTGAGGGTATCAAATTTAGGAGTAGAGAGAACAGTGGGATTTTGGGGCGATCGGACTTGATTCGCCGTAATTTGATCCCGAACTAAGTCTCCTGTCCCTGGGAAGTCAGTAAAGTAACCATCTACACCCAAACTAATGAACTGACGGTACTCCAACTCAGGATTGTTATTGTAATCTGATGCTAGAGAACGGCTTTCATTGCGGAAGGTGTAAGGATGGACAACCAAACCCTCTTTGTGGGCATCACTAACTAAGCTGGTGGGTGCTAGGGTAACTTTATCCGCATCGTTAATCACACCATCGTTATTCAGATCGTCAGGTTTACCATCATTATTGTTATCAACTGTTTTCACAGAAACAATCTGCCGTTTCCAGGGTCCAATACCATCAGCGTAGGCAGCAATTTCTTTCAAACCAGCAGGAGTTAATAAATCTCCATAGGTGCGAGTATCTCCCTTAACAGTGAAATCATAGGGACGAGCATTAACATCTTGATACAACAATGTTCCATCATTAGCGACATCGTAGGCATCAAGCAATTGCACTAAGGGCAGATTCACACCAGCAGTCGGCATGATGGTATTGTTTAAATCCTTGAGATTGCTGACTTCAAAGGACTGAATAAAAATCCGTTTGGGATCAGTAAATCCTTTGGCTTTGAGGGTGTCAATCAGTTTTTCTTCCAGAGACAAACCCAAGTTATCGTGATAGGTGGGGTGTTTAGTTTCAGGGTAAATACCGATTTTCTTACCAGTTTGTACCTCAACCTCTTTCACCAAATCAATAATTTCGCCCAGGGTAGGAACTTGGAGAAGACCATTGTATACCTGATCTCGGAAACCTTGAGGCATTACAGCCCGCAGAGTTTTAATTTCTGCCAAGGTAAAATCTGAAGCAAAGAAACCTTCTTCAGCAACACCATCTACTATCTTAGTAGTTTTCCGACTAGCAAATTCGGGACGACTAGCTACATCGGTGGTGTTAATCAGGTTAGGTTCATGACGGGCAATTAATACCCCATCCTTAGTGGATACCAAATCTGGTTCAATGAAGTCTGCACCGCGCAAAATTGCCAGGCGGTAAGCTTCTATTGTATGTTCTGGTAGTTCACCACTAGCACCACGATGGCCAATGACAATGGGGGCTTGACCGTTGAGGGTATTTAGTTTAACAAGGTTAGGAGTGGCGAAGGGTGCATCTAATAAAACACCATTGCTATTGAAATGTAGTAGGTAAGTTCCAAATTCATCACCGACCCAAATATCGCCTTTAGCATCAATCACAAAGGACTCTACATCAAAGTCAGCCCCGGTGAGTTCCCGCTTCACCGTATTTTTATTGACAATATCAAAGGGGATTAATTTATTGGGGTCAGACAATTGAATAAAGTTTTGAAGCGCTACACTGCCATTACCGTTTTCTGTACCCGCAAAATTGGGGTCAACTTGGTAAAGTCGCAGGAGGAAATCAGCACTGTTATTTTTTGCCCCAAAACCGTTATCTGCTAAGAACCAAAAGACAGAACCACCACCATTAGGAGCAAATTGGACACCACTAAAACCTTGCACTGGTTGACCAGGAAAGGGGGTAGTCCGTCCATTGGTAGGATTAGTTACGGCTGCACCCGCAGCAGGTCCAGCAGCGAAGGTATCGGCAGGTAAAGAAGCAAAACCTTTGATTGTCACCATATTAGAAGCAATATTTAGGGTAGTTGAACTTTGATCATCTTCTTGGGCGTTGTTATTACCAGCACCAGAATCAAAGTCAGGTTGATTTTGGGCGGTAATTTCTGCCTTGTTGGTTAATGCCCCACTTTGAGTCACTTTAGCCGTGAGTTTCAGGGTGCGGGTAACATTACCAGCAATTTCTCCCACTTCCCACACACCGGTTTGACTGTTGTAAGTTCCCTGTTCCGGTGTTGCAGAGATGAAGGTAAATGGTTGTGGTAACAAATCTGTGACTTTAATGCCGTTAGCCACAAGTGGGCTGTGATTAAAAAGGGTCAAATTGAAGGTTACTTGTCCCCCTATGACTGGCTGAGTGGCATCAACAGTTTGACTTAATTCTAAATCAACACTAGCGATGTTATAGGGTAGTTCTAAAATTCCCAATTTCTCCAAAGGTGAATTACCAGTAACGTTGAAGTCGTTATCATTAATTAATGCTAGGGTGTTGGGTGAAACTAATGCTAAACCTTCTAATTTTTCCACACCTGTATAACCAAGTTGGGCAGCATTGGCAATTAAACTTTTGCTAACTGGGGTAATTTTAGCAGTGGTTAATTCGGCTGGTGTGAGTTGTTCAATAGTTTTACCAGCAGGTAAGGTGAAATTAGCAGGATTATTGATGTTGGTAGCACCCGTTAAATTAATTTGATAAATCAATTTGTTGGAGACATTTGTTCCTAAATCATCCCGTTCCACAACGGCAAATTTACCATTACCCAAGGAAACCGCATCACCTAATTTATCAGTTTTGGCGTTACCAGCAGCAGTGATGTTATCCAGCAAATAGAGATATTCCCCAGTTACTTGTTTGGAAATAATGTCAAATTCCAAAATTCTCAAATTACGGGAATTTCTGGAAGTTGTATCACCAGCGTTGTCTGGGTTGTCAATGGCACTTTGAATAAAGGCGTAAAGTTTACTACCCTCTAAAGCTACGGCTTCAAAACCGCGATTATTGCGACGTTGACCATAAACTGCGGGTAATACCTCTGTGCCAAAAGTTCCTGCGGCTGCGTCTGGTTCAGGTGCTGTGGCTGTTCCTTGGGGAATAAAACGGTTAAGTAGTTTACCGTTAACATCAAAGTTATAAATTGCGGGACGGTATTCATCTACCAGCCAATAATCACCGTTTGGGGCAATAACTATCCCCTCTAAATCAGCCCCCAATGCCTTGTTAGCTATGACTTGACCATCCAAATTAACCGCAACTTCATCGGTGTATGCTGTACCATTTGCCCCTGCTTGTAGGTTGGGAAGTCCGGTTAATCGGGTTGTTCCATCTTTTTCAAATAGTCCTGTTCTCTTGGTGATGGTAATTGCACCTATTTGTTTGTTAAGCTCAAAACTGACTATTTCTGGTTGAAAATCTGGTAAATAGAAGGGACGATTAGCACCTGTGGGGTCGCCATTTGGTCCTCTGTCGGTGTGAGTCACAAACTGGAGATTACCATTAGATGCAATACCTTGGAAATACAACCCTGAGAAACCACCTAAGAAGATATCTTGACCTTTGGTAGTTGTTCCTAATTTGGGGAGGTTGGTAAATTCGTAATTAGTTAGTCGTGGTTGGGGGACGGGGTTACGAGGGTCGTAACTTGTGGTGTCTATTTTCAGGGGGTTGGGTAAAGCATTAGCAATATTTTCCCAAGGTACTAATTTAAAGTTGCTGCTGATGTTCTCCCCATTAACAATGGTGGCGGGGTCATTTGCACCGTCTTGGGTGATAAATACACCATTAGGGAAATTGGGACCCAAGGGCAGATTAATAACATCTGCACCGTCGGATTCTTGAACGCTGTCAATTCCGCCATTGTTACCAACTGCAAATCTGCCTAAAAAGTCGTTGTTGCCTTCACGGGTATATGTTGCAAAGGTGTTATCTCCCTGACTGGATGCTAACAGGTAGCCTGTACCGTTTTTACCGTAATAAATTGTCAAGCCTTCAACATCATTGGTGAGGTTTTTGCCTCCTTCAGCTTTGACTTTCTCAATTAATTTACCTGTTGAACCACCATTGGGTTCAGCGTCGAATTTCCAAATCCCCACATCTTCTTGACCAATGTACAGAAATCCTGTTTCTTGGTCTGCTACCATGCCTTCTGTTTGGGCTGAAGCACCTGCTGTGGTTGGTGAGGGAATGGTGAAGCTACGAACTACCTCATAACCGATTTTACCGTTGCCTTTGTCTACTAATTTGAGTTGAGCTATATCTCCAGTTTGGCGACGACTGGTGAAGACGTAATAATCGTTGGTGACGGGACTGCGATAGATTGCTAATCCATAAGCACTGCGAGTAGATGCAGAATAAGGAGTAGCGAAAGGTACACTTTGGAAAATTGTGGCAGCATTGCTATCGGTAATATTTTCTAAATAATTACCATTAGCACTGTTGGGGTTAATTTTGAAGATCGCTAGTTTATCATTATTTCTATCGCTTGCCACAGCAATATCAACTTTTTGACCACCTAATGTAAATCCATATTGCAAATCAACGTTGTTGTAACGAATATCTGGATTACTAGGATTAATGGTTTGCAACAAGTTTCCAGCTAAATCATAAATTCGCAAACCGCCATTTTTGACACTGGTTAAAACCAGACTCTTGCTAGAATCTGTAGCATTAACATAAATTGCTGGATCATCCGCATCGGCTCTTTGACTAAATGGTAAACTACCATCATCTAAAAGCGCGGGACGGGTTTCTACAATTGGGGTAGCAGTGGGAACTACATCTGCACTCAAGGTGAAGATTTGCGTAAATTGGGTGCCGCTGAAGTTGTTATCACTCACCAAAACAATGGATTGTGTACCATCTGCCAATTTTGGACCAAATGCCAGACCTTCAATATTATCTGTACCTGTGGGATGATTGCCGTCACTATTGGGCAAATTCAGGGTATCAAGATTTAATAACAGACGTTTTTGAGTAGGTTGAATTGCGGCTAGTTGATTAGCATTGAGACTACTCAAGGAATCAACTGTATTAATGTCTGTTGCCCCTTGGAGGGTGATTTCATAGATTTTGATCGTGTTTCCTTGTCCGACAGCAAAGGAGCGCTCTAGGGCTAATAATGTGCCACGATTATCAATTGCTAATAAATCTACCAAACCGTTATCAGCCGCAGTTCCACCTGTAGGGGCTTTAGCAATAGGATCGGTAACATACAGATATTCTTTTTCTGGTTGTCCTGTCACCAAATTGTATTGAATAATCCGAGAACGAGCGCCTGTGGTAGTTGTAGAAATTGCACCATCTTGAAATAGGGCGCTTTCTGTAGCTGTGAATAGGGTTTTCTGGTCAGGTGTAATGCTTAAACTTTCAAAGGCTAAGTTGTTACGCACCCCTGAAGTTTGAGTATCACCAGTATCAACAACATTGTTGTTGTTAGTATCTTGGACAACTGGGAGGAATTTCTTGGGTACTGCTAAAGAACGAATTTCCTGTCCTGTAGTCAGATTAAACTCTTTAATGAAAGGATTGGTGACGCGACTTGCACCTAAATCTGGTCTAACTTCTCCTTCTGAGGAGATTAAAACTGTCCCATTGCTGGTTAAAGCAATACCTTCTGGATCTAAGCTATTAGTTGCAAAAGGATTACCATTAATATCCTTGAGTTGGACAACGTTGGTAAAAGTTACCGCATTAGTAACAGGGTCAAGAGTGAAGGTATAAAAACGGGCATTGGATGAGCGATCATCGGAAATGGCATAATAGCGATTATTTACCGCATCGTAAGTTACACCGGACAATCCACCCAACGCAACTTGTTGACCATTTACTGTTCCGGCAGCGCCAGAGGGAACAAAACCGGTATTGAAAATAGTTTGTCCTTTAAATCCAGCACTAACAGCCGTTTTTCCTGCTTCTGTTACACCAACTTGCACATCTGCATACACTAACCGATGGTCAGAACTAGGGAAACCACCAGGAAGACTAGAGTTAAAAGTTCCTACTAATGGGAAATTTGCATCAGTATTGCTAGGCCAATACACTTCTGATTTACTAATTTGTAAGTCAGAGGAAGGAAGTACATAGTCTGTTCTCAGATTTCCCGGTGCAGTATCAGCAAAGTCTGCGGTGTCGAAAGCAAAATTACCCTTGTGATTGTTATTTGCCTGACCTTGTGAAGTTGCCTGTTGAGGAGCGCCTAAACTGGTGGGGATAACATTTGTATTGATACTGGGATTTAGTAACAGTTGGCGAATTGCATTGTTATAACTGTCACCATCTAAGGGGTCAGCATTTTGATCACCCATGATGACAAAGCTTGAACCAGCGGCAAGATTACCCTTTTTACCGCCATCATCATAGATGTAATCACCTTTGGTTGGGGTAATATAATCTGCCCAAAAGCGGATTTCATCACTATTGCGCTTACCGTTGCGGTCTTCAGTTGCGTCAAAAGTGGGTGGTGTGGGGTGACTAACCAGAACATGAACTGTTTCCCCATTTACTGTAATTGGTACATCCCAATGACTTTTAGAAGATAAGCGGAGAACGTTAATTTCTTCAGGTGAATAAAAACCGTTTAAGTTCTCATTTATTGAAGTTGCGGAATTATCTACAGTTGGGTCATTTGTTAATAAGTTTCCTGGCATATCCTTCCACAGAAAATTTTGGAAGGTGCGGACGTTAGCTGTATCAATAGGATATTTAGAAAGCAACAACATTCCAAACTGACCAGGGAAGTTCCCAAAGCCAAAGGCATCATCACCGTATCCGGTTGCGCCTGGAGTTGTAACTGTTGCACCATTATTATTTAAGTCAAAACCGGAAGCAATTCCAGTATTAGAAGGAGCAATATAAAAGTAGGGATAATTAATTGGTGTCGCACCATTTTGACTGATTTGCAGATAGTTTTCTCGAAAAAGATTTACTGCTGCGGGGGAATAGTCAAATTCGTTAATTAGTAATACATCTGGGTTGTTGCGTTGAATAATTTCGGCAACGGTTTTTGCTTGAGCGTTGTTAGGAGTAGATAAATCAGTTACTAACTGACCATCCGTGTTGCGGTTTAGAGAAGCATTAAATTGGGAAAAGCGGACTGTAGTAAGTACCATATTTTTTATGCAGATTTAGCTTAAACAAAGATAATCTGGTTACAGAAAATTGCAGATAATGGCATCAAGAATATCAGTCAAAAGTTAAGATACTATTGTCTATAGTTCAGATTTATTTAAGTGCTGATTAAGCTTACGGTTTATATCCCCGACTTCTCTAAGAAGTCGGGGATATAATAGTCGGGATATTTTAGTCTTGAGTAAAAAAGGCCTTTCTCAATTACAATGGGTCTATTCTCATTATTATTGAGAATTTTATCAATAATTCAACGAGTTTTGGTGATTTCAGCTAAGGGGCTTGACAGTGTTCCGAGTTTTGGGTATGCTAATGGTAAGCGTGGGAAAGTGTGCGTCCATATATATAGAGTTTTTATTTATCAAGATTATAATTTTCAAATTAATTGTCTGAATCAGGATTTGCACCGATTAAAGGATGTAGAGGATTTTAGTTTCTGTTTTCGCAACTGCTAACATTCAAACATCTATAGTTTTATCTGAATCGCTTTTAGAATAATTAATATTCCCGTCTAAGTCTGCTTCTCCAAGATGATTTTTACCTGTTTTATCAAAAACTTCTAAATGAGAAGCTTGACCATAATGTAAATTATCTACATACCAATAGCGTTCTGTATTTGATTCAAGGTAAATAACTCTTGCTTGACATTTATTGGCTGTTTTTTTAAATCTTGTGGTATCTCGTAAAATTGTCTGTTTATCCGTTGGTGATTTTGTGCTATCAAAAGAATATTCTAATTGACTTACATTTAGCTTATGTTCTAACCAAAATTCCAGAGCTAATTTACTGTCTATACCATCTAAACATATCAGATTGATTTCATCATTATTTTTAATAATAGTAATTAGACAATTATTTTTGATATTGGGGTGCGCTATTCTAAAACTAGAATTTGCAAAATTAATTAATAAATATTCACTGTCAGGATTTTGTAATTTTCTTTCTGTAACTTCAGCTAATGAAGTATCATTCACATTTTTACAATTATCATCACTAATTAAACAATCAAATAAATCTTCTGAAGAATGTAATTGTTCGGTACACCATTCTTGGGGATTTGATTTATTAAAAACTATATTAATAAAAGCTGTTTTTAAAGATTTATCTTTAAGTAGATTCAAACTGGTATGAAAGTTAAAACCTCTAATCGCTTTATATTTAATAAATATAGCACTTTCTCCTTTGTAAAGCTTCTTCTTTTGAATTTTTTCATTAATTAATAGAAAAATAGCAGTGAATGTTTTCACTGCATCTCGAAATTCTGCTTCGTTAAGATACTGACCCTCTAGAGACACCTCATTAATAAATATTTCCATTTTTTACATCCCGAAAAGTCGTGCAAAATCTTTATCCATTTGGTCAAAAAATCCTTCTGGCCATTCTTCAATTCCCCCATTAGGTTGGACAGGAATTTGCACAACTGGCTGTTCTGGATTTTGTTGAAAATATAAGATACTTAAGTCTTCATGAGTAATAATATCATCAAGAACAGCGATTCGCAAGGCATTTAAAATATGATCACTATGGGATTCAATAAAAACTTGTACACCACAACTACTCACTTTAGCTAAAAATTTAGCTAGTCGTGATTGTGCTTTGGGATGTAAATGTGCTTCAGGATTTTCGACTATTAATATTTCTCCTTCTTTAGCAATCAAACCTGAAACAACAATTGGTAAAATGTAACTATATCCAAATCCCACATTAGCTGGTCTAAAACGGTCTTTTGATGTGCTAGTATTAAATAAAAGTTCGAGGATATTACTTTCAGAACTGGGAACTTCAACTTTTGCGCCATTAAATATTTCGTTCAGCCATTCTTCGGTTTGGGTAGCTAGTGTTTTTGCATCTTCACCTAAGCATAGTTTTTCATTAACTAAATCATCTCTTTTTTTATAGAGTAAGTTAACTGTAAATTCACCTTTTGCACCCACATTAGGAAATTTGTTGATGGTAGATTTTAAATAATATTCTTGAGGACCCAGACGGTCTGCGGAGATATAGTGAATATGACTAAAGTTTAAAGATTTATGTAACCACTCTGATGCTATTTCCTGATATATATTATCAATATTATCAACCATAAGATAATGTTGTTCAGGTATTAAATTATTTATAAGAGTACCTCCATTATATGAATTTGTATTATTATTTTTATCTATAATATTAATATTATAATGAACTATAAATTTGCTTAAAAAATTACTTAATTGAGGTTCATAAATAGAAATTATTTTATATAAATCACTTTTATTAATATGCTCATCTTGCAAAAAATTTAATTCTAATTCATCGTAAAATTGAATTTTCTTAATTTTCCCTACCATGTCATCTTCTGAATTTTCACTCAAAAAGTATTTAGCATCTCCACTTATGTTGAATTTAGTATACTTATTAGGATTACTTGTATCATAAATTTCAACTAATTTATTGTAACAATATTGCAAAATAATGTCTTCATTTCTAGAATTGTTTATATTTCTAACATCATTAAAACTATTTAAACTTACACTATTACCATTTAGCAAAATTTGATCAGTATTTTCATTATGATCAATAGATTGTCGCATTAATAGTAAAGACTGAAGCAGTGTTGATTTACCACATCCATTTATTCCTGTAAGCAGTGTTAATTGTCCTAACGGAAAAGCTATTCTTTCTTTAAAGCATTTGAAATTTTCTAATTCAATTTGAGTTAGCATACCTATACATCCCCTAAAATTTCTTGTGCTAATTTAAATCTAACAAGGACTTTTTTCCTGCTATTTGTACCATATTTAACTGCATTAATATATTCTTTATTTTCTAGCAATTTATCAAAATTATCTTGAATAGATTTTTTATTATCTTCCAGGAATTGATCGTTATTTACAGAAAAGAAATAAGAAACAGATTCAAAAATAGCAATATTTATTCTTCCTCTGCTTTTTCCTGCGGGTAAACGGAAATTTTTATTACCAAAAAACTCAAAAGTCAAATTCATAACTCTCTTGAAATCATTTTTTAAAGCATCTATTTCTTCATTTTGCATCAAATTGATCTTTTTCATTGCATTTTCAACAAAATCACTTAAATCATTCTGATATTCTTTTTCATAATCAAAAATTCTAAACGCTAAATAGCGCAAAATAACTTCTCTATCTTTCATTCTTGTAGCAGATATTCCATAATCAATAGCTCTTTTGAAATAGTCTGTTTCTGATAATTCTTTGAGTAGTTGAGTAGATTTTCCCGAAAATATACAATTTCTAACTTCTTGACGTTCAAGTTTTGTACCACCAGTATTGATTCTATTAAAAATATCATAAACAACTTTAGCTGGTACAGAAGGTCTGATCAAGTATATATTAAGTTTTTTATCTTCTATTCTGGTTTGATAGTCACCGGGGAGTTTTTTGAGTCCTGAAAAATTATATCCATTCAAATCCGTTAAAGCTTCTAAACCTTTTAGTTTAAATTCATCATTAACAAACTCATGTAAAGTTGATGTTCGTTGTAAACCATCTACAATAATATATTTACCTTCTACGGTTTGATTAACATACCAAGGAGGTAAGGGAAAGTTAAGGATAACTGATTCAATAAATTTACTTTTTTGTTCTGGTTTCCAAACTAGATTACGTTGAAAATCAGGATCAATAATCAGTTTACCATTATCATATTTTCTCATTAACTCAAAAATTGTTTGCGGTTCTTCTCGAATGTCAATGTCTGCTGTATTTGGATGATAAGGATATAAACCTCCGTTATCATCTCTTTCTTCTTCAGCAGTATCTTCATCTTTCTCAATGACATCGCTATCTTGCAATTCTTCATCCATATCTTTTACTCCTTTTCTTATCTAAAGTGTTTAACAGTTTAATTATGACATCTTTGAGAAGAATAGAATTGGTTATAGCTCCTTCTGATAAATGTATTACATAGGGACTTTCATTTATTCCTCTTTCATAAATTCTAAATACCCTTTGCTCAATTCTTCCACAGACAAATCATAAAACTGCTTACCGTGTTCTGGGGTTGCTAAATCTGGATTTGAACCCATGCGACCATCTGGATAACGAGAACGAAAATCAACGGAACTATAGATTTTATGTCCACTAGCAACTTCTGGAGAAAGATGTGCTTTTTTAATTGCTTCTGGATAAATATATTGGGTAACAGCTACTTCGCTGGGGGTAGCGTGAGAACCTTCTTGATTACCATATAATTCTTTGGCAAGTTTGTAAACGGAACCACCCATAAACCAATTACCAATTTGACATTGCACTTTTGCGGAATTGGGAATTTGTAAATCTTCTAAATGAGCGTAAGTTTCCGAAAAAGCTGCTTTGAGGGTAGCGATATTTCCCCCATGTCCATTAATAAAATAGAATTTGGTAAAACCAGCTTTGACTAAACAAGTTAAATAATCTTTTATTACTAAAATTAATGTGCTGGGACGTAAACTAATTGTGCCGGGAAAAGCAGTATGATGTAATGCCATACCGACATTAATTGTTGGCGCTACCATTGCTTGAGTTGCTTCACCAACACCTTTGGATATGGATTCTGCACAAATCGCATCAGTCCCAATTAATCCTGTTGGTCCATGTTGTTCTGTTGAACCAATGGGTAAAATAATTCCTTGAGATTGTTGTAGATAGGTTTCAACTTCCGGCCAAGTGCTTAAATGTAAGAGCATTTTTTATTAAGAATTAAGAACTTTACAACTAATTATCATAATACCCAGATCCCCGACTTCTGAGCTAAATTCATAATATGATTAACAAATCAAAAAGAAGTCGGGGATCTTAATTTGTAAATTACCCAACAATTTCCCACCAACCGAAAGCGGGACCGATAAAGCGGATGATTACCCAAGCAAATACCATACATCCAATACCAATCCATGCACCACGAGTGGTGATAGCTACAAATTGTGAGGCTTGGGTTTTTGTGATGGGAACCCAAGGTAAGATTTTTGTAGTGTCTTGTCCGTAGTCTTCTCCGAGTGAGTTTTTACGGCGTTTTGCTTCACCCATAATTCGATAATTTAGTTTGTTTTTGAGTTTATTTTAAATTCTAATAGAAATTTGGCAGGGAAGTTAATTAAGCGGAATCATCTTCATTATTGGTAGAAAACAGACTAGGATCGAGATAGTTCAAACGGGCTAGGGGACTAAGAGAGGAAAGGATTTGTACACCATAGCTGCGGTTAACGACACGACTGTCGAGTAATGCTACTATACCTTGATTTTCGCGGACGGGTGCGATCGCTCTTTGTAATTCATTCATGGCTGTGGGCAGTAAGTATAACCGAAACCAGTCTTGGTGCGATCGCTTATAATGAGCCACTCTACCAGCTACCAAAGGATTTTCCAAGGATGGTAAAGGTAAAGTTGCAATAATTAACAATCTGGGTGATGGTAAAACACTTTGATTTTCCCGCCAAAATTCCCAACCAGTAATCAAAATCCCATTTTCATCTAAACAAGTTTTTTCCACCTGTACCCGTGAACCAAATTCCGAAGCTAAAATTGCTCCCACTCTGGCTTTTAGGGGTACATCTCCAATTAATATTACTGTCATTCCTGGTGCGGTTGCACTCAAACATACCAATGTGCGAACTTGATGAATTAAAGCTGGTTGAAATTCCGGTGTATTTGGTAAAGGTAACTTATACGGAACATAAAGTTGAATTGCTTCCCCTTGACTATCGGCAGCAAATTTCAAGCAAGTAACATCTTCTAAACCCAAGCGTTGACGGAAAAGAGGTGCTTCCGTTTCCGGTTCTAAGGAACTACCAATTAATACTACAGGTTGACGTTGCCAAATTGGGGCGAGGATTTTACCCAATTCCAGGGGAGCATAATGTAGAGAAAATAAACCTTGACGACGGGAAATTGTCGCCCAAAATAAAGTAGGAGAAGAAGAATCTTCCAAATTGGGGAATTGTTGCCAAAATTTTCGCCAAGCATCGGGAAGATGATTTTTATCTAAAGCTAAATATAAATCTTGTAAAATATCAATTTCTGGCTGGGAAATCAGATAACAATGATAGGGATTTTCGGGGTGCTGAAATAATTTATATGTTAGTTCTACCCTCACTTCCCGAATTAAATCTGCTTGATAGGGATAAGCCAGCATTAATTGATCCCAATCATGGGTTTCAATGCTTTGAGTCAGCCCAGAACGCACCCAATCTTCTAAATCGTCAACGCCATCAATAATTGTGGGAATATTCGCCGGAAATGGATTGTTATCAGCAAATTGTCCCTTTAACCAAGCTTCAGGAGAAGTCAACAGTAAACCCTGAAAATCAGGACTTGGCCAAAAGTCACCGGTTCTAATGGGTTTATTCGCTGGTAGCCATTGCTGGAGTCGGGGAATTTCTACCTTTAACAACCGTTGCTGGACAGTTTCCGAAGCGACAATAATTACAGAACCGTGCCACATTAAAGCAGAAGCGATAAAACTGGTGCGATATCGTCCTTGATGTCCACAAACTGCCCCTACCTGAATTAAAGCACTACGTCCTAATCGCAAAGCACGTGCTACCAACCTAGCCATTGTCAAATGATGATGCCAGGAAGGGAAACCTGCTTGCGATCGCAAGAAGTTATGTAATGATAAATGAACTTCAGCCTCAATCACGCGCTTTTAATTCCATAACAAGTTTTTTTCGTTGTCAGTCGTTCGTTGTTCGTTATTTTATCTTTACCAATGACCAATGACCAATGACCATTTATTTACCCATTCTCCTAAATTATGCCAACTTATCCAGGAATTTCCAGCGAAGCCTTCAGACATCCATTAGATAGTCAAGCAGAACAAGCTTTACGCAGTTTACCCGGCTTTGATTTAATCGCCCGTAAATTTGTAGAATTTGTTTATGAACGACCCCAACTTGTCTACTTAATGGGTAACTCCATTCAAGTCGGACCCCGCCAATATTCTACTATTTACCAGATATTCCGGGAATGTGTCCGAGATTTGGACATTAGCGGCGAACCGGGCTTGTTTATCGCTCAAAACGCCCAAGTTAATAGTTATGCTTTAGGACAAGAACACCCTTATATTGTCGTTAACACTGGGTTACTAGATTTACTTAATGAAGCCGAACTACGGACGGTCTTAGCTCATGAACTGGGACATATTAAATGTGGTCATACTATTTTAATTCAAATGGCGATGTGGGCGATGAATGCCGCTTCCGTCATTGGTGAATTAACCTTCGGTTTAGGTAATATTGTCAGTCAAGGCTTGATTTATGCCTTTTTTGAGTGGCGACGCAAAGCTGAACTATCCGCAGATAGAGCGGCTTTATTAGTTATGGACGATTTAAACCCAGTCATGTCATCTATGATGAAACTCTCTGGAGGTAGTCATAAATATGCCCATGAATGTAGTTTACAAGAATTTATTCAGCAGTCAGAAAAATATCAAGCGCTAGATGATGATGGGCTGAATCAAGTATATAAATTTCTCTTATACAATGGCGGACAAGGAATGATGCTGAGTCACCCTTTCCCCGTAGAACGCTTGCACTACTTACGCAGTTGGGCAGTATCAGAAGAATATCAACAAATCAAAAAAGGCAATTATCAACGTTCTGCTGACGGTTCAGTAGATGTTACACCAGAAACACCAGATCATGAAGCAGAAAAACTCAGAAAAGAAATTGAAAAATTACAAGCAGAAATTAACAAAATGAGAAAATCTGATTAGATTCGTAGGGTGTGTTAGCGACAGCGTAACGTACCGTTATCTTAGAGGATGTTTGAAAAATCTAATTTATTACTTACCTTGGGTAACTGTTCACACCCCCCAGGAAAAAGGGATTGAAGGAAGATGGAAAACCTATACCCAAACCTTCTACAGAAGTTGGTAAAGTTGCAGTGACAATATAAATCTAGATCCCCGACTTCTCAAAGAAGTCGGGGATCTGAATCCTATTTTAACGCTGCTAACAAATCATTTTTCGCTGTTTCTAATGCTTCTGGTAATTTACTTGCATCTCTTCCCCCAGCTTGCGCGAGGTTGGGTTTTCCACCACCTCCACCTCCACAAATTTTAGCTATAGTTCCCACAAATTTTCCTGCTTGTACACCTTTCTTATTCACTTCAGAACTAAAAGCAGCAACAATACTCACTTTTCCTGCTTCGGGAATAGAACCTAAAACTACTGCACCATTACCGATTTTTTGCAGCAATCTTTCCGCAGCGTCTTTTAATGATTCTGCGTCAATATCTTCTAGTTGAGAAACAATAATTTTATGTTCTCCGATGATTTCCGCAGTTTGTAATAAGCTGTCAGATTTAACTATTGCTATCTGTGATTTCAGGCTTTGAATTTCTTTTTCGTTGTTGCGGAGTTCGGTTTGTAAAGTTGTGATTCTGTCGGGTATTTCTTCCGGTTTGACTTTAAAGCGATCGCACAAATCTTTCACAACTATATCACGCACATTCAAATAATCCAATACCGCCGCCCCAGATACCGCTTCTATTCTTCTCACCCCAGAAGCAACTCCAGCTTCAGCAATGATTTTGAAAACGCCAATTTCCGCAGTATTATTAACATGAGTTCCCCCACATAATTCCATAGAAACGCCAGGGAAATCAATCACCCGCACTTGATCACCGTATTTTTCCCCAAACATTGCTACTGCACCTTTAGCTTTTGCTTCGGCTATGGGCATCTCTTCTATTGTAGCAGGATGAGCTTCGCAAATCCAACTATTTACTAATTCTTCAATTTGGATAACTTCCTCACCGGTTAAAGCGCGGGGACAGTTAAAATCAAAGCGCAATCTATCAAAAGAAACCAAAGAACCAGCTTGAGAAATTCCTTCATCTACAACTTTCTTTAAAGCAGCTTGTAATAAATGAGTTGCTGTATGATTAGCTTGAGCGCGACGACGACAAGCGGTATCTATTTGTGCGGTAATTTCATCACCAATTCTGATTGTTCCCCGTTCAATGCGTCCGAAATGAATAAAGAAATCAGATTCTTTTTTCACATCTTCAATTCTGACTAAAACACCATCACCAGAAATATATCCTTTATCGCCAATTTGTCCCCCTGATTCTGCATAAAAAGGAGTTTTATCGAGAACAATTTGCACTTCTGTTCCTGCTTCTGCTGCTTCTTCCGAAACACCAGCAACTAATAAAACTTCGATTTTTGCTGTTGTTGTTAATTGGGTATAACCAATGAATTGTGTGGAGTGAATATGTTCTGCAAGTTTATCCAAAGAACCTTGTACTGTTAAATCTATGGTTTCATGTGCTGCTTTTGCGCGTTCTACCTGTTTTTGCATTTCTGCATTGAAACCATCAACATCAACAGTGATATTATTTTCTTCAGCAACTTCTTGGGTTAATTCTAATGGGAAACCGTAGGTATCATAGAGAGTAAAAGCACTTTCACCACTAATAGAAGTTAATCCTTTTTGTTTTACATCTTGGATAATTTCAGCTAATAGCTTCTCTCCTCTATCAAGAGTTCTCAAGAAGTTACTTTCTTCTCTTTGCAATTCGGCTTTAATAGCAGTTGCTCTTTGTCGCAAATTTGGGTAAATTGATTCCGAAAGAGAAATTGCGGTTTCTGCAACTTGGTTAATAAATTCTCCAGAAATTCCGATTAATCTCCCATGTCTAACGACGCGACGAATTAAACGCCGTAAAACATAACCTCTTCCCACATTAGAAGCGCGAATTTCATCAGCAATCATGTGAACCACAGAACGGACATGATCACCAATTACCTTTAAAGAAACTTTCGTATTTTCATCACTTTGATGATAATCAATTTTGGCAATTTTTGCCGCAGTTTCAATAATCGGGAAAATCAAATCTGTTTCATAATTATTCGGCTTCTTTTGCAGGATTTGCGCCATTCTTTCCAAACCCATTCCCGTGTCAATATTCTTATTTTGTAACGGGGTTAAATTTCCTGACGCATCCCGATTATATTGCATAAATACCAAGTTATAAAACTCGATAAATCGGGTATCATCTTCTAAATCAATATTATCTTCACCGCGTTCTGGGTGAAAATCATAATAAATTTCCGAACATGGTCCACAGGGACCAGTAGCACCAGATACCCAGAAATTATCATCTGCACCCATGCGCTTGATGCGTTTTTCCGTTACACCAATGGTATCGCGCCAGATGGTAAAAGCTTCATCATCATCTTCAAACACACTGACAACCAGATTTTGAGGAGAGAAACCAAAGACTTGAGTAGATAATTCCCAACCCCAAGCGATCGCCTGTGGTTTAAAATAATCACCAAAGCTAAAATTCCCCAACATCTCAAAAAATGTATGATGGCGGTGAGTCCGTCCCACATTTTCGATATCATTGGTACGAATACACTTTTGCGAAGTCGTAGCGCGTTTAAATTCCGGTGTCCGTTGTCCCAGGAATATCGGCTTAAATGGTAACATACCTGCGATCGTTAGTAGCACAGTCGGATCTTCAGGAACAAGAGAAGCACTCGGAAGCGGTTGGTGTCCCCGTTGGGTGTAGAAATCGAGGAATAATTGACGAATATCGTTACCGCTAAGATACTGGGGATTTGAAGACATGAGTAATTACAAAAATAATTTTACAGGTGAAAGACCTATATTCTACAAGTCTAGAGACATTTCATGAAACCTCTCCACATTCTCTCTGCGCCTCTGCGCCTCTGCGTGAGATAATTATTTCCAAACACTCCACAACAGAAACCCGTTCTCTCATTGCTGCTACCAAAGCTTGATAACTCTCCCAATTTTCCTGAATCAAAGTTTTGGACTGAAGCAAATGAAAACGCTGTTTTTGCTGATAACCTGCTTCCGAAAAACCAATAACTCGCAAAACTTCAATTAACTTACTTTTATCATCATTACCACCTTCAGATGAGTTAAAAAACAAAGTTTCCGCCGCAATTCCCGCCATCCAAATAGTACAATAACGGTCTAACATTTGGGCAGTAATTTGACCCTTTTCTATTTGCGCTGTTAACTCCCCATCTTCTAAAGTTATTCCCCCTTGTCCCGGTTGTCCTTTTTTCCAAGCTTCCCAAGCGCTAAGAGTGTAACCAGTCACCGGAATTTCTAACAAGTGAGCCACGAGAAAATGACCGGCTTCATGATGTAAAATACGTTCTTTATATTCTGGAGAAAATCGCGCCACTAAGTCTAATACTATCGTTCCTCCCTTGCCTTGAAAACTGAAATTATCTAAAGTTGCAATTCCTAAAAAAGTCACCGTAGCTAAAGCAGGTATTGTGGGAGAAAGATGTATTAATGGTCCTAACAGACTGGAAAGAGTCATGAGAAAGACGAATATAGCAACGAGATTTATGGCAGTTTGGCTCATGGGAAGTTTTTTAAAGAGGTTGTTTAAATATCATAGAATATAGATCCCCGACTTCTTTAAGAAGTTGGGGATCTGAACATCTTGAATATTGCTATGATAAAATCGTACCATATTCCGTAAAACCATCTAAAAATCATGCAATCTTCATTAAATATTCTCACCGTTGAAGAATACCTAGACGCTGAAAAATCTAGCGATATTCGCCATGAATATGTGGCCGGACAAGTTTTTGCAATGGCAGGTGCAAGCGAAGAACATAACCTGATAGCGGGTAATATTTACGCCATATTACGTCCCCCATTTGCGTGGGAGTTCCTGTCGTGCTTTCGTGTCAGATATGAAAGTAAAAGTTAAAATCAGAAATGCTAATATATTCTACTATCCTGATATTATTGTTACTTGTGATCCTGAAGATAAGGAAAGGTACTTTAAAACTCGTCCTAATTTGATTATAGAAGTTTTATCTAATTCCACAGCAACAATAGACAAACGTGAAAAACGCATTAATTATCAAACCATAGAGAGTTTAAAAGAATATATTCTAATTTACCAAAATCAAATAAAAGTGGAGGTTTATCGTCAAGATGATCAAGGAAATTGGTCAACGGAAGTATTAGGAAAAGATGATAAATTACATTTAAATTCAGTAAATTTAACTTTGACAATGGCAGATATTTATGAAGATGTGATAGAACAAATAAATATCAAATATTAAAAAATATTGATCAAAACTGGATTATCGAATAAATTTATTTATACTTAGGAAAAAAAATAACCTTTATGCAGCCAACTACCAGACCAGAAACCAATCTTCAGCCCTCATTGTTAGACAAAGCCCTGAATCACTTTCAAGCTTGGGCAATAGAGAACCCTCAAAACCCAGTCAGCCGTACCTTTCTGCCTATAATCAGTTTTGTAGAGGGAACAATTGCCAATAATCCACCTTACCTGGATAGGAAAAGGCAAGTGCTGGGGGATGCCTTTTGTTGTGCAGGGGAAGTAGTCTTAGGAGACTTTAAAACCCTAGAAACCGCCTTAACCTCACCCCAAGCCCGTGACTGGAGACTAGGAACTTCCATGCTTAGTTCTAGTCATGGTCCGGGAGTTGATCAAGGAGGTCGCAATGTTCTTTTAATTACTCTCTCAGACGCAGCCCCCGGAGGGGAAAATCATCATGCTTTCCGTAAGTGTGTTGATAATTACTTCTTTAATGAAGGCATGGTAATGCGTCAAAATGATCAAGTAGCACAACGGTTGTTCAATAAGTTAGCGGCTGATTATGTAGATAGAATTACCAATAATACTTTAGAAGAATTTTTCAATAATGATCAACGGGATTGGATGGGCTTTTTAGTCCGGTATCTTCACTACGTTATTTTTGGCATTAATCCTGATGATCAAGCAACAATAAGAATTATTACAACCTTCCACTATACAAAAAGGGGAACATTATATTATTTTGCTGGCAGCAGTAGTTTAGAAAAGTTAAATATATGGGGATTTCGTCAAGTTCCTGAACTGGTAGAGCAAGTAGCGACGATTTACGAAAATTCTCCAGCCTTAGCTAATTTTGAAGAGAACGACCCTAAATATCATAAAATGACGCGGCGAGAACTTGCAAAACTGATGGTGTCTTTAATGAGTATTGCCGGTTTGCAAGGGCCGCTACACTTGGGAAAAACAGCATTGGGTTATCAACCCCTTCCTGCTTACCAAGGTCGTCAAACTGATAAAATTGACATTAAGAGTTATTGGGACAGGCTCGATCTTAATGATCGTCCTAGTATTCAACTTTTTCTGTTAGAATGCGCCCGTCTGTTTATGCCTGTAAGTGCCACTCACCGAGTAGCGACAGAACCATTTACGATTACATTGGCGGGTAAAGCGCGAACTTTTCCGAAAGGAACTAAAATTTTAATTCCTATGCTTTTGGGGATGTTAAGTGAAGATTTTTGGGGAAAAACTGCTTATGAATTTAATGCAGACAGAGAAAATCTTTGCCCTTTTCACATGGGTTTTAATTCCGTTGGTTCCCGTCATGCTGGCCGCATTTGTCCGGGGAAAGACTTAGCATTAGAAATGCTGACCAATGTTATTATTAGCGTGGGTAAAGCTCGTCGCTCTTACTTAAGCCAAATATCCTAGTCCATATCATAAATAAATATTATGCAGCCATTTCTACCTCAAAATGACCCGAACCCGGCACAACGCCAATCTTCTCTAGAGAAAGGACGCAAAGAGTATCAATTCATGTATGATTTTTTGCCGCCTATGGCGATGCTCAAAAGCGTACCTCCCGCAGAGAATTTTTCTACTAAGTATATTGCTGAACGGACATTAGAGGCAGCAGAACTTCCTCTAAATATGATGGCTGTTAAAACTCATGCTATGTGGGATACTTTAGATGAATTGCAAGATTATGAGGACTTTTTCCCAGTTTTGCAAAAACCTAATGTGATGAAAACCTATGAAACCGATGATTCCTTCGCCGAACAACGGCTTTGTGGGGTGAATCCAATGGTTTTACGTCAAATTAAGCAAATGCCAGCTAACTTTGCCTTTACCATCGAAGAATTACAGGATAAGTTTGGCAATTCTATTAATTTAATCGAAAGATTGGCCACAGGAAATCTATATGTCGCTGATTATAGATCCTTGGCGTTCATTCAAGGTGGCACTTATGCCAAAGGAAAAAAGTACCTACCAGCACCTCTAGCCTTTTTCTGTTGGCGCAGTTCGGGCTTTCAAGATCGAGGCCAATTAGTACCTGTAGCCATTCAAATCAATCCCAAGGCAGGTAAAGTCAGCCCCTTGCTAACTCCTTTTGATGACCCTTTAACCTGGTTTTATGCTAAGTCCTGTGTGCAAATTGCTGATGCTAATCATCATGAAATGAACAGCCATTTATGCCGGACTCACCTGGTAATGGAACCCTTTGCTGTTGTCACCCCGCGTCAACTGGCTGAAAATCATCCTCTGAGAATATTACTCAGACCCCATTTCCGGTTTATGTTGGCTAATAATGATTTAGCTCGCAAGCGTCTGGTTAGTAGGGGCGGTTTTGTGGATGAATTATTAGCAGGAACTCTGCAAGAATCATTGCAAATTGTGGTAGATGCCTATAAAAGTTGGAGTCTAGACCAGTTTGCTCTACCTAGGGAACTCAAAAATCGCGGTGTAGATGATGTGAAAAACTTGCCACATTATCCTTATCGGGATGATGGAATTTTGTTATGGAATGCGATTAATAAGTTTGTATTTAACTATTTGCAGCTTTATTATAAGAGTTCAGCAGACTTGAAAGCAGACGGAGAACTGCAAGCTTGGGCGCGGGAACTAGTGGCTCAGGATGGTGGTAGGGTTAAGGGTATGAGCGATCGCATTGATACCCTAGAACAATTAGTTGAGATTGTTACTACTATCATATATATTTGTGGTCCGCAGCATTCGGCGGTTAATTTCTCCCAATATGAATACATGGGTTTTATTCCTAATATGCCCCTAGCTGCTTATCAAGCAATTCAACAAAAGGGTGATATTAAAGACCGTCAAGCCCTCATAGATTTTCTACCACCTGCCAAGCCCACAAATACCCAATTATCAACTGTGTACATACTTTCAGACTATCGTTATGACAGACTGGGATATTATGAAGAGGAAGAATTTACAGATCGAAATGCTGACCAAGTTGTGAATAAATTTCAGCAAGAATTGAATGTGGTACAGAGAAAAATTGAATTGAATAATAAGGGACGTTTAGTAAATTACGAATATCTCCAACCCAGACTTATTCTCAACAGTATTAGTATTTAACTAATTGCAGAATAGACAAAACCCCATTTTTAATAATATTAAAATGGGGTATTTTATTCTTTATCATTCACTATAAACAAATGATATGATAGTTTCTCGTTCCCATACTCTGTATGGGAATGAATTACGGAAGGCTCTGCCTTCATTGATACTAAATTATGGAGGCAGAGCCTCTAAGTAGCATTCCCAGTCGGAGACTGGGAACGAGAAAAAAACGAGAAGAATCACAAAAATGTAGGGTGGGTTAGCGACGGCGTAACCCACCATTTAATGGTATAGTGTGATTGGTTTTATGCTCTAGACAAGTTTAGTAACGACGAAACCACCAATAGTTACCAACAGCCCTCCAAGCATAGCCATATGGTGTGTAATAAATAAAACCACCCACTACCTCAAGTTCCAAATCAGATAATTCATCAAACTGGTTTTCAACTTGTGCTAAATCAGCAATTTGAATATTAGCCATCTTTGTATTCTCCTTGGTTTTAAAAAGTCAAAAAATCTAGAAAACCGAAAATGTTATACTTTTTCATTTCCTGACTACATCCTATGAAAAATAAAAACCTCTGTCTAGAGACTTAGACAAAATAAAAGTGACATAATTGTTTCAGTTTTGTCACCTTCAATAGCTTGATGATAACAGCATTTTCCGCACAAATATCCGTAAATTTGCCCTTTTAGGTTGAGAATATCACTAAAAAATAGACAATTACGGACTGTAAATAGCTAAAAAAAGTGACATAATTGCAGCAATTATGTCACTTTTGCCTATTAACTTAAATATAAATAGATCCCTACATTATTTAATAAGTTGGAGCTATATATTAGCTCTTATAAGCATAAATTATATGAGATATATGCAATTTATTTTACATAACTACCTAATCAGATGGTGGGTTACGCTTTTGCTAACCCACCCTACGTATATTTGAAGATTTCAACAAGACGATTAATTTAATTGCAACTTAAGAATCCATTTCCGCTAATTCCAACCAGCGTTCTGTGGACAAATCAATATTTTTCTTCAGAGTTTCCACCTCTTCATATAGCTTTTGCACTTGGCTATAATTTCCAGCTAGAGTTACTAATTTCTTTTCTACTGCTGTTTTATCTGCTTCTAACTTGGCAATCTTTCCTTCTAGTTCCTCAAATTCCCGTCTTTCCCAATTCGATAATCTGCGGCGTTTTTTAGTCTCTGTAACAGGAGAGACAACCTTTTCTTCGACAATTACAGGTTTTTGTGTTTCTTGTTTTTCTGCTTCCTCAGCTTTTTTATAATCTAAATAAATGGAATAATTTCCTGGATATTGACGTAAACCTCCACCTTCTTCCAAAGCAAAAATTCTATCTACCGTCCGATCTAAAAAGTAACGATCATGAGAAACTACTATTACACAACCATTAAAATCTTCTAGATAGTCTTCTAATACTGCTAATGTCTGCACATCTAAATCATTAGTCGGTTCATCCAAAATCAACACATTGGGCGCACTAATGAGAATCCGCAATAAATATAAACGGCGTTTTTCTCCCCCAGAAAGTTTATTAATGGGTGCATATTGTTGATTTCCCGGAAACAAAAATCTCTCTAACATTTGGGAAGCGGTGATTTTCGTCCCGTCGGATATTTCAATAAATTCCCCTTCTTCTTTAATATAATCAATCACTCGTTGATTATCATCTACCGCCGTCAATAATTCTTCTGAATGTTGGTTAAAATAACCAATATGAATTGTAGTCCCAATTTCCACACTACCAGAATCTGGTTTAATTTTGGCAGTCATAATATCCATTAAAGTAGATTTTCCTGCACCATTACCACCAATAATGCCAATCCGATCTTCTGGACTAAATTGATATGTAAAATCTTTAATTAGAGTTCTACCATTGTAGCCTTTACTAACATCTTTGAGTTCAATAACCTTCTTACCAATCCGCCTACCAACGGTAGAAATATCAACTTTGCCATTAAGTTGTTTAAACTCAGTATCTCGCAAAGCATGAGCGCGTTCAATTCGGGCTTTTTGTTTGGTACTTCTAGCTTTTGGTCCTTTTTTTAACCATTCTAATTCCCGCCGTAAAATCCCTTGATGTTTCCTTTGAGTGCTAACGGCAGATTCTTCAGCTAAAGCTTTCTTTTCCAAATAATAGGAATAATTACCTGTATAATTGTAAATATCACCTCGATCAATTTCGATAATTCTATTAGTAACTTTATCTAAAAAATAACGATCATGAGTAATTAATAAAAGTGCGCCGCGATAGCGATTTAAATAACTTTGTAACCATTCTACCGATAAAGCATCAAGATGGTTGGTAGGTTCATCCATTAACAACAAATCTGGTTCTGATATCAAAGCCGCTGCTAAAGCAATCCGCTTGCGATATCCCCCGGATAATGTGCCAACTTTCACATCAAAATCAGCAATTCCTAATTTTGTTAAAATGATTTTGGCGTTGGTTTCTACCTCCCAAGCACCCGTCGCATCCATCCGCTGCATTACACTAGAAAGACGAGACATTAACTGACTATCATCGGGATAATGTGCCAATTTATCAGATAATTCTTCATACTCTCTGACGAGATTCATTTGTTCACCACTGTCAGCAAATACCTGTTCTAAAACAGTGTGATTTTCGTCCATATCTGGTTGTTGGGGTAAATAAACAATTTTTGCCCCAGAATTAACTAAAATTTGCCCACTATCAATTGATTCTAACCGAGCAATCATTTTTAATAGAGTTGATTTCCCAGAACCATTAGTGCCGATTAAACCAACTTTGTCATTAGTATCCAGACTAAAATTAGCATCTTTTAAAAGTTCTTTAATTCCAAAATCTTTCTTAACTGATTGTAAGGTAACAATGCTCATATTATGCGGTAATTAGTGATTAAGAAGAGGGCGGGCAATGCCCACCCTACAGATGATTGTAAATGAAATCCTAGACAAATAAATCGAGGGGTAAATGTCCATACATCTCGTTAACTCCTCCCTCTTGATAGGACTGGCAAGATACTAACACTCCCCGATGATGCCCAGAATAGGAATCGAGATAACACAAGCCATTTTTGCCATTTAATTTGATATAAACTGGTCCTTCTGGATGTGGTAAATCAGTTGGTGCTTGATAACCCAAAGCGCGAGAATAGGTTTTCATGGCTAAAATTCCCTCTTCGGCTGTATCAGCACAAATACCTAAGATTTGATAATCGGTAAGACTGGTGAGAAAAATTAATGCCTCACGAGTGGGAACTTTTTCTGACGGTTTAAGAATGGGGGCAATATCCAGACAGTTAAATTTGTTGAGTATTTTCTTGGCTTCTGGGAGTGAGAGTTGCTGATGATTGGGAGTAGACATAATATTGATTTGTCTAGTTTTACGTCTGGTTCTGGTTTCGGGAGGGAGATTTGCTCACATTAGTGGCATTTTTAAACAAAATCAAGATTGATATGGCATATTCCCTGAGTTTTAGTAGGAATTTTTGCTGTATTGGTAGTCTTCACTGAAAATTAGCACATCTGGTTGATTGACAAGGTTATTATACCCTGCTGTTTGCTGCTGGGAACAATAATTTTAGCGACAATATTTTCTAATATAATTCCCAAAAGTGAAGTTTGCCAAATTACAAGTTACCAATTTCTCAAAATTATCTCTTCTGTTCCTAAAGGAAGATAACTGTATCTATTGCTTCAATATTGATAATAAATCAACTCAATTATATGGTAGTATTAGCTGCAAGTAATTATTAATTAATGTGGCTATGCCATTTAAATCTCTCCGATTATCAAAAAGGCGTGAACATTCTGTTCGTCCCCTCCAGCGTCTATTTAAATATGGACATCAGTATATTAAACAAATTCGTCTGGCTATTGGTGCTTCTATCCTCAATAAAGTTTTTGACTTAGCACCCCCTGTATTAATTGGGATTGCGGTGGATGTGGTTGTTAAGCAACAAGATTCTATCATTGCCCGGTTAGGTGTAAAAGATATTTATGGGCAATTTCTGATTTTATCCTTGTTGACGGTAATTACTTGGGTGTTGGAGTCATTGTTTGAATATGCCTATAAGTTACTATGGCGCAATTTGGGACAGAATATTCAGCATAATTTAAGGCTAGACGTATATAAGCATTTACAAGAATTAGAATTAGCTTATTTTGAAGAACGCAGTACCGGTGGTTTAATGTCTATTCTCAGTGATGATGTTAACCAATTAGAGCGGTTTTTGGATGTGGGCGCAAATGATATTATCCAAGTCACTACTACTATTATTATTGTGGGGACTGCGTTTTTTATTTTAGCTCCTAGTGTGGCTGGGATGGCAATTTTGCCTATGCCATTTATTCTCTTTGGTTCGATAATTTTTCAGAAATTTCTAGCTCCTCGCTATGCAGAAGTTCGGGAAAAAGTAGGGTTACTAAATGGGAGATTATCTAATAATTTGAGTGGGATTACCACTATTAAAAGTTTTACAGCAGAAGCTTATGAAGCCGCGCGGGTAGAATCAGAAAGTAATGCTTATCGTCAAAGTAATGCTAAGGCGATCGCTTTATCTGCGGGTTATATTCCGATTATTCGGATGTTCATTTTAATCGCTTTTACCATCTTGCTATTATTTGGCGGGATGGCAGCAGTAGAAGGCAGATTGGCTGTAGGTGCTTATAGTTCTTTGGTGTTTTTAGTCCAGCTTTTACTGTGGCCATTAACCAGGTTAGGAGATACCTTTGATTTATATCAAAGGGCAATGGCTTCTACTAATCGAGTGATGGATTTGTTGGATACTCCGATGGCAATTCATACCGGAAATATTGATTTACCTATAGATATGATTCGCGGGGCTTTGGAATTTCAAAATGTGAGTTTTGCTTATCACAATAGAAACCCAATTATTCACAATTTATCTTTGGAAATTCCCGCAGGAAATACAATTGCAATTGTGGGTTCGACAGGTTCAGGAAAAAGCACCTTAGTTAAACTCTTGCTGCGATTTTATGAGGTGCAAAATGGAAAAATTACTTTGGATGGAATTGATTTACAACAATTAAATTTGCGAGATCTACGCCGCGCTATTGGTTTGGTGAGTCAGGATGTGTTTTTATTTCATGGTACAGTGGGAGAAAATATTGCCTATGGGACTTTTACCGCTACCGATGAAGATATTATCATGGCGGCGAAAATAGCCGAAGCTCATGATTTTATTATGAGTTTGCCCCAAGGTTATGAGACAATTGTGGGAGAACGGGGGCAAAAGTTATCTGGGGGACAAAGACAACGGATTGCGATCGCTCGCGCAGTATTAAAAGATCCACCAATTCTCATCCTAGATGAAGCCACATCAGCGGTAGACAATGAAACAGAAGCCGCAATTCAGCGTTCTTTAGAACGAATTACCGTTAATCGGACTACCATTGCTATTGCTCACCGTCTTTCCACCATTCGCAATGCTGATTGCATTTATGTCATGGAACATGGCAAATTAGTCGAAGCCGGAACTCATGAACAACTATTAGAGAAAAATGGCATTTACACCAGTTTATGGCGTGTGCAATCTGGGTTAAAATAACAAAAATAAAATTACCAATTAATGATCATGTTTAGTATTCCCCAACCCGAAACAGCAGAGAACAAATGGCGAGGACAGTTAGATAGATTTGTCAAAAACAATCAGCTAGAACTAGCCGCACTTTTTTGGGGATTGTGGTTAGAAAATGGTAATACTCAGGGAACTATTGGGATTGATTTACAACCAACTCCCCATTTTGTCTATTGTCCCCAATCTGAAATAGAAAAATTAAACGAGCGAGTTGAAAATCGTCTCCAAGAAATCTTAGGAATTATTGATAATAACAAACCCGAAACAGAAGTAGTGATGATTGGAATTGGGAAAGGGGAAATTAAGTTAATTCAATTTGCACCCAAATCATCACCAGAAACTTGTTTTCAAGAAGTGGGAAAAAATGTAGATGAATTATTAGATTTACTAGAACAGCGATTAATTGAGCAAATCAGGGATTGATATAACTTTAGACAAAGATGGTAATAACTTGGTTTAATTAGGAAAAAGAGGTATCACCAAAAAGATGATGATTTTGGCTCAAAGCTTAACTATTGATGCAGTTTTAGTAAACAACTGTATCCAGTTCACAACCTGGGGATTTTCCTCCCTCCTACTCGCAGAAATTGTCAGAGATGCTTATCATGCTTTGTGTCATCAGATAACATGGTTAGCGAAATGGCATAATAAACATCATGCTGTATATCGGCGGGATTTGACTTTAACTTCGCAAAAAGCCTACGTAGATTCCCAGTTGTATCACGATATTGTCGAATCGGGCATATTAGTAACAATATTAACAATAATTGCCTTACTAGCACATCAATGGGGATTATGGTTAGGAGTTGCTTATGCAGTCACGTTTTTATACGGTGCATCTCTGCGATATTTTCAAGGAACAATAGACACAGACTACAATCATTTACCCGGACCATTAGACAAAATTCCTTCCGTTTTGTGGGTAAATAGAACCTATCATTGGCGACATCATTTTGATGATGTTAATGCTTACTATAGTGGTGTTTTTCCCCTAGTGGATAAAATACTAGGAACAGGACTTTCTCTCAAAGGTAAAACCGTAGCCTTAACAGGTGCTTCCGGTGCATTAGGACAAGCATTAGCAGCGGAATTATTAAAGCATAATGCCAAAGTTGTGGCATTAACAACCAATCCTGAAAAAATCGCAATTCAAGAGCGGGTCAAAATTGTAAAATGGGAATTGGGTAATGAAACTCAACTAAAAGAAAGTTTAAATAAAGTTGATATTCTCATTATCAATCATGGCATAAATGTTTATGGAGATCGCACTTCAGCCGCCATTCAAAATTCCTATCAAGTTAACACATTTTCTGCTTTGGAATTAATAGATGTTTTTTCTGCAACTGTCACAGGACCCCAAGACAAAGCCACTAAAGAAATTTGGGTAAATACTTCAGAAGCGGAAGTTTCCTCAGCTTTAAGCCCCTTGTATGAACTGAGCAAAAGAGCATTAGGGGATATTGTCACCCTTAAAAGATTAGATCAAGTTTGTGTCATTCGCAAATTAATTTTAGGACCTTTCAAAAGTCAATTAAATCCTTATGGTGTGATGTCAGCAAATCAGGTTGCAAAGGGGATTGTATTTTTTGCAAAACGGGATTTTAGAAATATTATTGTCACAGTAAATCCTTTGACTTATATCCTATTTCCCATCAAAGAATTTAGTACCTGGTTGTACTATCGGATTTTTAGTAAAGGGGTGAAAAGCGAATAATTACAAAGATAGCGTTGCTAAATAAAATCTAACAGTCTCCTTTCTCTCCACCTCTGCGTCCTCTGTGCCTCTGTGGTTCGTATCAAATAAGATGACTGATGATTTGTGAAAATGCTATTAGCAACGTTATCCATGATATTGGGAAAGAATAAATATGAAACTAAATATTTAGACATTATGGGTATTGATTCCGTACAAACATCCATGTTAGGCTATGTAGTAACAAGTAACATCTAGTTTATACATTTTGCATCTCACCTTGATTAATCAGGAGTATCAAAAATGCCAGTAGGTTTGCCTGAATTCGTGGAAAACCCGGAAAATCGTTGTCCGGTAATTCTCTTGCTTGATACTTCTGGCTCAATGTCAGGACAACCTATCCAGGAGTTAAATAGAGGTTTGGCGGCTTTCAAGGAAGATGTGATGAAAGATGCTCAAGCTTCTTTAAGTGTAGAAGTGGCTATTGTCACCTTTAGACCCGTGAAACTGACGCAAGATTTTGTCACTATAGACCAGTTTACAGCGCCTAAGCTAGAAACAGAAGGTGCAACACCAATGGGTGAAGCCATAGAATACGCTTTGAATTTATTGGAAACCCGCAAACAGTCTTATAAGGATAACGGTGTACTCTATTATCGTCCTTGGGTATTTTTAATTACCGATGGTGCGCCTACAGATGCTTGGGAGGGTGCAGCGCAAAGAGTGAGGGAAGAAGAAGAACAGCGGCGAATGTTGTTTTTTACTGTTGGTGTTCAGGGTGCAGATATGAATAAACTTAAACAAATTGCACCTCGTCCTCCAGTAATGCTGAATGGCTTAGATTTTCGTTCTTTATTTGTTTGGCTTTCCACTTCCATGAAACGGGTTTCTAGTGGCAAAGTAGGGGAAGCTGTGGCATTACCGCCGGTGGGATGGGGTCAAATTACTACTTAGAGGGTGTATAAGCTAGAAGAACCTCTCCCTAACCCTCTCCTAGGAGGAGAGGGGACATGAAAAAATTAGTTTTTGTACAGGGAGTTTTAAAGCCTCTCTCCTTGCAGGGGAGAGGTTTGGAGAGGGGTTATAAAGTCTAATAAAATATACAGGATTTATTTATTGTGGGTTGGAAAGCTATAGCGCGTTATGCACAAATATATTCTTTATTAACTTTGGTAATGTTTCCAGTCTCGTCAACGGTTACAGTCCTTTTACAATTGTTATATTTTCAGAAGGGTTAAAAAATTTATCTAATTCCAGAAGCTTAACAATTACTCAATTAAGTAATTGGGTTGGAAGTTATATCAAAATTACGGGAACTCTTGAAGTACATCAAAAATCAGGTCGTAATACTCCACAAATAATACTAAAAGATTCAAACCAAATAAGTCTAATTAGTCAAGCTGAAGCTAATAACCTAATTCCGGGAAATACTAATACAAATACTTCAGCCGCAGTTAAGCAAACTCAATCTAAAGTTACACAACCAGTAGTTTATCAACCTCAAAATCAACCTGTAATAACCCCATCAACAGCTAAAACTGTTTCATCTTCAGTTCAGCCAACTCAATCTAAAACTTCGCAAAGTAATCAGTCTGCAAATACGCCTCGTCAGGTTTCACAACCGCCAGTTTATAAACCTCAGAGTCAACCTGTAAAAACGCCTTTTGTAAGCGATACGAAACTGAGAAAACTATTAATAATTGCGACATTAGGTTTTATAGGAACTCAACTCTATGGCTATGTAGGACAAAATTTATTGAGAAATCATCCAGATAAACCAACTCCTAAAGTAGAAACACTAACTCCCTCCTCAACTGAGAAAACACTACAATTACAGCAAACCCTCACTGGTCATTCTGACTCGGTTTCGTCAGTAGCATACAGCCCTAATGGTCAAACTTTGGCTAGTGGGAGTTGGGACAAGACTATCAAACTGTGGAATGTAAAAACGGGAAACCTACTGCAAACCCTCACTAGCCATTCTAATGATATTAATTCAGTAGCATACAGCCCCGATGGTCAAACCCTGGCTAGTGCAAGTAATGACAAGACTATCAAACTGTGGAATGTAAAAACAGGAAAGCTACTGCAAACCCTTGAAGGTCATTCTAACTTGGTTAATTCAGTAGCATACAGCCCCGATGGTCAAACTCTGGCTAGTGGGAGTGTTGACAGCACTATCAAACTATGGAATGTAAAAACGGGAAACCTACTGCAAACCCTTGAAGGTCATTCTTACCTTGGAGGTTATTCTTACTCGGTTCTTTCCGTAGCATACAGCCCCGATGGTCAAACTCTGGCTAGTGGGAGTGAAGACGACACTATCAAACTGTGGAATGTAAAAACGGGAAACCTACTGCAAACCCTTGAAGGTCATTCTATCGGGGTTAACTCAGTAACATACAGCCCCGATGGTCAAACCCTGGCTAGTGGGAGTAGTGACGACACTATCAAACTGTGGAATGTAAAAACGGGAAACCTACTGCAAACCCTTGAAGGTCATTCTAAGAGGGTTCTTTCCGTAGCATACAGCCCTAATGGTCAAACTCTGGCTAGTGGGAGTGTTGACAACACTATCAAACTGTGGAATGTAAAAACGGGAAACCTACTGCAAACCCTTGAAGGTCATTATATCTTGGTTTATTCAGTAGCATACAGCCCCGATGGTCAAACCCTGGCTAGTGGGAGTAGTGACGACACTATCAAGATTTGGCGGTTAAAGTAGTTATTGATAGGATTTTATTAGCAATGGTCTATTTTATCATCCTGTAAATCCTTTAATCCTGGACATCCTGATTCAGACAATTTTACTAACCTATTTCCTCACCATAAATCTATGAATCATAAAGTTTTTTATCTTGATGGTAAAAAAATCAATAGCAAACAAACATTTTTAAAACAAGCTGCTGAAGCAATGGAATTTCCTACATACTTCGGCAATAACTGGGATGATTTTGATGAATGTATCACCGATTTAACATGGTGTCCGGCTCAAAGATATGTCATATTATATGATCATGCTGATATCTTTGCTCAAGCTGAACCGACACAGTACCAAATAGCATTGGATATTTTAAATTCAGCCAAAGAATACTGGGAAGCTAATAATATTCCTCTCAAGTTTTTAGTTATTAACAAATAGGTAAAATTATATTTTCACTATTTGGAGATTGTTGGTTGTGGTTGTCTGAATCAGGATTACCAGGATTTTAGGATGTACAGGATTGTAGTTTGTAGATTTTCTGTGAATATTTAATGATTATAAATTATGATTTAGAGAAAAATATATTTTCTATCATTCACAAAAACCTATATTTTCTAAAAAACATCCTGTTAATCCTCTAATCGGTGGATATTATCTCGACTTCGCTCGATAACCACCTGATTCTGACAAATAATGAAATTTATGCCCCGGCTTCCTAAATTCATGGTATTTTTACTCTGATTATAGTTTTCCATATTTCTTCTAATCTGGCTAAAAATATCCTACATCATGACTAATAATGATATTGTCCGTCAACTAAATGATATAGCCGAACAATTTCATATTTTTGAATGTGTTCCTTGTGCTATAGCTTTGCGTCAATTCCTGATTAATCAGAAAATACCTGGTAGAGAAATTAACTTGTTTACAGGCAGTACAGAAGACCCATTCTGTAATATCTACCATGAAGTTTTACAACAAAATATCTCGATTAACGGTAGACATTATGCTATTGCAATAGAAATTAATGGACAAGAACTAATTTTTGACAACATTCACCCTGAAGGAATTTCTAGGGTAAACTGGATAAATAACTTATATTGCGTTATACAAGATTTAGGTGGAGAATTTCAAATTACTGAAGAGCCATTTTAACCAGAGGAATATCATGTTAGATCTATACGATTTAATCCGCAATATCCAAAAACGTCCAGCTATGTATTTAGGAAAAGCAACCATCGCTAACCTTCGCACATTTATAGCTGGTTACAGTTTTGCCCGTCGTCAAATTCAAATACCTCAAACTGTACAAGAACAAGAATTTTCAAATTTTCAAACTTGGATACAACAAAAATATAATGTTGCTTATAATCAAACGTGGGATCAAATTATTTTGTTTTTCTCCAAAGATGAAAATACTGCTTTTGAGGAATTTTTTCAATTATTTAATGAATTTACACAAACAAATTCTGTATCTAAACAGCAAGAAAATATAAAAGTCAGTTCGGGAAGTATTGTGTAATCGTTATTCTTTCTAAGAATAAGGTACAAAACAATGAATCCAAATAATTTATTGGCAACCTTGCAAGAAAATCGCTTAATGCAAACAGAAGAACAATTTACAAATTTTGAAAATGCTTTAGCTGAAATAGCTGAAAATCCTGATGAAAATAATTTATCTGCCTATCATCTAATTTTAGATGATCAATGTCAACAGCCAGAAGTGATGTTTAGCTTAATTCATTTTCTGGAATCTTTTGATATGGAAAAACAAATTACAGCATTTATTTATGTTGTACCTCAATTAATGATAACTGCACAAGAATGGACAAGAATTATTCACAATCGGATTTTAAATGATGAATCAGCGTGTCAAGTTTATCAAAATCTATTACATTCAGCTAATTTAAAAACTGCCCATTTTCTCTATCATCTTTTGGAAGAAAGTATCATAAATAAATTACAAGTTCGAGAAAGCGTATTATTGTGATTGTCAGAATCAGGATAACCAGGATTTTAGGATGTACAGGATTGCAATTTATAGATTTTCTGTGAATATTTAATGATGATATTTATTGAATAATAAACATATATTCTCTCTCGTACAAAAACCATAAGTTATCAAAAACATCCTGAAAATCCTCTAATCGGTGGATATCCTGATTCAGACAATTTACTTATTCTCTGACTTCCTTAATAAAGCCACAAAACCAGCTTGAACAAAATGAATATCAGCCGTTACTGCATAAATTAACCCCTGATTTTTCATAACAACAAATGAGATACAATCTGTTAAACCCCAATTTTTATCTTGACGACTGTGATAAAGTTCCAGCGCACGCATAAGCAGCGATGAATCTACACTAACAACTTTGATATTTTCTGTTTGATAACACTGATTAATAAACTGAACTGATGCTGTACGGTTCACTGCACTTAAAGCATTACCAACTTCTATTAAAATGGCTTCTGTTACCCATACTTCAACGGCATTTTTCACCCTTGGTAATAATGCTTTTGCTTGAGTATGGTATTGATCATTCTTGTTTAATAGAGCCTGAATAAATACCGTATCTAAAAATAGTCTTTCCTGATTCATTCTCTGATCTCATTGTCATGTTTAGGAGTACCATATAAATAGTAATTATGTTGATTTGACCAATCACTTGGTGCTTCAATAGTTCCTGTTAATGCCTCTAGCACGTCCCAAGCATTACCTTCAGCTTCTATATCTTCTATTATTTCACCAAAAAGAGGATTATCCTTGTGCATTACTGCAAATTTCAGCCAAGGATGTTCTGTTTTATCTGGTTCAATTTCTAAAGTTACTATTTCTGGTTTTCGTGCTTGAAAAAGCTGAATAAGATTATTTAATGCTTCCTCTTTATTCGCACCTAAACCTTGACATTCTGGTAAACTTAATAATGTCGCTTTCACAGCGCCATCTTCTTGGTTTTCAATTAACACATCATAAGTTAACTTGGGTGCAATTGTGGAAAGAGCATTTTTAACAGCTAAAATCATGATATTTTTACTCTTCTAACTCTGAATTAATTATAACACAATACTTGAACAAAGTTAAAATTATCATCTACATGATTTTAAGATTTATAGATTTTTATTAACAATCGTCCATTTTATATTTTATCATCCTGTAAATCCTCTAATCCTGGACATTATCTTGACTTCGCTCGATAACCACCTGATTCAGACTATTTTGCTAACCTATTTCCTCACCATAAATCTATGAATCATAAAGTTTTTTATCTTGATGGTAAAAAAATCAATAGCAAACAAACATTTTTAAAACAAGCTGCTGAAGCAATGGAATTTCCTTCATACTTCGGCGCTAACTGGGATGCTTTTGATGAATGTATCACCGATTTAACATGGTGTCCGGCTCAAAGATATGTGATATTATATGATCATGCTGATATCTTTGCTCAAGCTGAACCGACACAGTACCAAATAGCATTGGATATTTTAAATTCAGCCAAAGAATACTGGGAAGCTAATAATATTCCTCTCAAGTTTTTAGTTATTAACAAATAGGTAAAGTTACATTTTCACTATTTGGAGATTGTTTGTTGTGGTTGTCAGAATCAGGATTACCAGGATTTAAGGATGTACAGGATTTGATTGACTTTTTACCTGATGAAAATAAATATAATATTCCATCATTCCCAATAGTCGGTTTAAACCGACTTGAGCTTTTAGACAGGGAATTTATTCCCTGGCTTCCTATTTGGAGATTGTTTATTGTCGTTGTCAGAATCAGGATAACCAGGATTTTAGGATGTACAGGATTTGATGGACTTTTTACCTGATGAAGATAAATGTAATATTCCATCATTCCCAATAGTCGGTTTAAACCGACTTTAGCTTTTAGACAGGGAATAAATTCCCTGGCTTCCTATTTGGAGATTGTTTGTGGTGGTTGTCTGATAGCGTAGCGTGGCGCAAGCCATATCAGGATTACCAGGATTTAAGGATGTACAGGATTGTTATTTATAGATTTTCTGTAAATATTTAATGATTATAAATTATGATTTAGAGGAAAATATATTTTCTATCATTCACAAAAACCTATATTTTCTAAAAAACATCCTGTTAATCCTCTAATCCTGGATATCCTGATTCAGACAAATAACATCCTGTTAATCCTTTAATCTTAGATATCCTGATTCAGACATTAAACTTTTAACAAATTTATGTTAAAATAATTAATTAAGCACCATTAAGAGATTTTTCAATTATGCAAGTAACAATTGATTTACCAGATAAATTAACAACGAAAATCATCAATCAATGGGGTAATTTACCAGAAAAAATCCTGAATAATCTTGTATTAGAAGCCTTTCGAGAAAGATTAATTGATTTTGATGAACTAAAAGATTTACTAAACTTTCCTTCTGACACTGAACTCAAAAGATTTTTAATCCAAAATAATATTCTCCATTCCGCAGGTTTACTTAATTTATATGGTGCTTGTGCTGATATTGATTTTGCAACGGATGATGATTTAATTGAGGTTATTAATGAAAAATGATTCTTTAATTTATTTACTAGATACGAATGTTTGTATCGTTTGTATCATGTATCTCAAGGGTAAATCTCTCAGCATTAATCATCATCTTGATAATTTAGAACCTGAAAAAATTGCGGTTTGTTCTGTAGTCAAAGCTGAATTATTTTATGGTTCTATGCGTAGTAATAATCCTCAAAAAGCTATAGCTGTACAAAAAATATTCATAGAACAATTTGTTTCTTTACCTTTTGATGATGAATGTGCAGAAAATTATGGCAAAATTCGCGCTGATTTAGCAAATTCTGGAACTCCTATTAGTTCAAATGATATACAAATTGCTTCTATTGCTTTAGTGAA